>DAOUBZ010000188.1:0-4290 GCA_034432515.1 Chloroflexaceae bacterium
GAGCGCAGCGAGGAATCTGAGCGGGTCGCGCAAGACCCCTCGCTCTGCTCGGGGTGACAATGCCGGATGTTCACAGGTAATTGGTATTACCCGCCCCGATGGCCGCCCCGGCCCCTACGATCGCCGCCAGACCTCGGTCTGGCCGCCGGCGAAAGTGCGTGTCCAGCCAGGCAGCGTCGGCATCGTCCGGACCAGTTCGGGCTGCAGTTCACGATCGATCACCGCGCAGGCGATCTGGTAGCGGGCGAAGAACTCGGCGACGCCGTGCCCATTGCTCACGGCACGGTACTCCTGCCAGAGCTCCAGCGGAAAGAGCTCGACCCGCGGGTCGATGAAGTGCTGTGCTGCCGGGTAGAGCGCCCAGGCCATATACGAGCCATAGCCCATCTCGGTAAAGATCCGCCCGGCGCAGGGCTCGGCCAGCAGGTGCTCCACCGCGGCCACCGGCGTCTCGTGGGTGAAGATCTGCGGCGCGCCGGGCAGTTCCACGAAGAGATCGCGGTAGGCTTGCGGCAAGTTGAGGTATGGCCTGCTCCAGGGCTGCAGCACGGCAACCATCAGCAGCAGCAGCACCGCCACCGTCAGGTTGCCTGCGCCCCCGCCGCCACGCTCGCGCCCGCTCAGGGCGGGCGCCGCGCCGAAGACGGGTCGTGGCCCGGCGAGCGACTGGGCGAGGATCGGCATCGCCACCATGCCCCACCAGATCACGTAGCGCATGCCGACAAAGGCCTGCCAGGCGAAACCGCAGACCAGCAACACATCGGTGATGCTGGGACGCCGGCGGGCGAAGGCGAAGGCCGCGATGATACCAAGCACCCCGAGGTAGAAGGCCGCGCCGGCAACACTGCGCGGCGTCGGCGATTGCCACTCGCCGATCAGTTGCTGGCTGGGCGCGTCGCTCAACATCCTGAGCACGTAGCTGAACACTCCGGGGCCGAGTGGGTTGAGCAGCGTGGCGGCGAGCATAGCTGCCGCCGCGAGGTAGAGCGCGCGCAGCCGTGGCCAGGAGAGCGCCCGGGGCTGGCGCAGCACGCGCCGCAGGGTCTCGCCGGCCACGAAGGCGCTGGTGGTCAGCAAGCCCAGGATGAAGGCGCCGTGCAGGTTCACCCATAGCGCCATGATCAGCGGCAGCGCGCTCAGCCAGCGTGGCGCCAGACGGCCCTCGGCATAGCGGCTCAGCAGCATGTACACCGCCATGAAGGGCACCCACGACCAGTTCTGCGTGCGGATCAGCACGTTGTTGATCGCCATCGCCGCCGCGGCAAAGGCTGCCAGCGCGGCCAGCCGCCAGGAGCCGCTACGCTCGCGGGCCTCGATGGCCACCATGGTGAAGACCACGCTCCCCAGCAGGTTGCGGGCGAACACCACCAGCGGAAAGCCGCCTAGCTGGTAGAGTTGGTAGAAGAGCCACTCGCCCAGCCAACTCTGGTAGACGTACGGGTGATCGGCCGGCAACGTCCAGGCGAACATGTTGGTCGTGGGAATGCCGCCCGTCGCCGTCAACTGGCCGGCCTTGAGGTGCCACCAGAAGTCGTTGGGGGCCGTCGGGATCAGGCTGATGCAGGCCGCGATCACGCATAGCGCAAAGACCGCCCAGAGCTGGTCGAGGCGCAGGCGCGGGAGGGCCCGGGGCGTGGTTCGCGAGGTTGAGAGTTCTGCCACAGCTCACCTTATGCTCGAATGGGTAGACCGGGTGATGTCAGGGCTGATACAGCGTCTTTGGGGCAGGCCCCCGACCCCAGGTTGTTCATTGGTGTTGGCGGCTGTGCTGCCAACACCAACGAAAAACAACTTTCAGGGGGGGCGTAGCCGCCCCACAGCCCACCGCCGGAGGCGGACGTTGCATCAGTCCTACGGGTGATGCAAGCCGCTGGTACGGGCGCAAGGTATAATAGCATCTGGTTGTAACGATCAGCGTCCCACGGCAGCGTCGCTGCCCGGCGGCAGCCCGACCGTCATCGAAGCGAGGCACTGTTCCATGATCCTTGCGCAGAGCACCGGCCTGCAAACTGCGGCATGGGGGCCATCCGTCGTTGCGGATTGCACCGTCGTAGTGCCGACCTACAACGAGGCCGAGAATATCGGCCAGCTGGTCCCGCAGATCCTTGCCGATCCTCGCTGTCGTGTGCTGGTTGTGGATGATGCCTCACCCGATGGCACCGGCGACCTGGTTGCCGCACTGGCCCGCACCGAGCCGCGGATCGGCCTGCTGCGGCGCTCTGGCAAACTGGGCCTCGGGACGGCCTACGTGGCCGGGTTTCGGCAGGCCCTGGCTGAGGGTGCGGAATTCATCTTCGAGATGGACGCCGACTTCTCCCATGACCCGCGCTACCTCGCCGAGCTGCGCGCTGCCGCCGAGGCCGGCGCCGACCTGGTGATCGGCTCGCGCTATGTGCCCGGTGGCGGCACCACCGACTGGGGCCTGCTGCGGCGCGCGATCAGCCGGGGCGGCAATCTCTACGCCGGGCTGATCCTGCGCCTGCCGGTGGCCGATGCGACCGGCGGCTTCCGCTGCTACCATCGGCGCGTGCTCGAGCGGGTCGACCTTGGTCTGGTTCGCTCAAATGGCTACGCCTTTCAGATCGAGATGGCCTACCGCGCCCATATGGCCGGCTTTCGCATCAGCGAGGTACCGATCATCTTCCCCGACCGGCGTGTCGGCAAGTCGAAGATGTCGCGGCGCATCGTCGTCGAGGCGCTGGTCAATGTCTGGAAGCTCCGGCTTGGCCTGATCTGAGGCGGAGCGGTCCGTCCCGTCTTCTGTGAGCATAACCCTGGAGGAGCCTGTGACAGCCGATATCGCCGAGACGATTGACCAGTCGCTCAGCGCCTACCGTGAGGAACTCGAGCGTACCCGCCGCGAGGTGCACGAAGTCGAGGTGCTGGTGCGGCAGAGCACGGGGGAGGTCGAGAAACTGGCCCAGCGCGAGTTGTCGGTCTCGAACCGCGTGCGTGACCTGGAGGTCAATCTCGATCGCTACAACAAGGACGAGATCAAGAACTTCTATACGACCGCCCAGGAGGTGCAGATGCGCCTCCAGATCATGCGCGGCCAGCTCGAGCAGATGCAGATCCGCCGCGACGCGCTGCGCGCCCGTCAGAACCAGCTGGTGGAGACCGTGAGCCTGCTCGAGCAGGTGAGCGATGCGCTGCAGCGGGGCGGTGCAGTGACACCGGCTGCTGAGGGCCTCGATACCGAGACGATGATCGCCAATATCATCCAGTCTCAGGAGAGTGAGCGCCTACGCATCTCGCTGCAGATGCACGATGGCCCGGCCCAGGCCATGAGCAACCTGGTGCTCCGTGCCGAGATCTGTCAGCGCCTGCTCGACCACGACCTTGAACAGGCGCGGGCCGAGCTCAACAGTCTGAAGACGGCGATCAATACGACGCTCCAGGATACCCGCAAACTGATCTTTGACCTGCGCCCGATGACCCTGGACGATCTGGGGCTCATCCCGACGCTCCGGCGCTACACCGCGCAATTCGGCGAGAAGAGCGGCCTGGAGGTGAATCTCCTCGTGCAGAACCTGGAACAGCGGCTGCCGAGCCACTACGAGGTGACGATCTTCCGCTTCCTGCAGGAGGCGCTGAGCAATGTCGCCAGACACGCCAACGCAAACCAGGTGCGCGTGCTGCTCGATGGCACCGGGCATACCCTGCAGATCCTGATTGAAGACGATGGCAGTGGCTTCCACGTCAGCGAGACGCTGAATAATGCCAGTGCTCGCCGCAATATGGGTATCGCCAGCATGCGCCAGCAGATCGAAGTATTGCTCCGTGGCGAGTTCGGCATCGAGAGCGCCATCGGGCGCGGCACCCGCGTGGCGGCGACCATTCCCTTGCCATGAGTATGTGACCTTTGTACTATTGACAGCCATATATGTACGGAATGTCATTTTACTGGCCTTCAGACGTGTCGTTGTGGTACCCTTGCATGCTCAGTACCTTCTGACTATTGTACCTACTCTGCCAGGTAGCATATACTTCCTGACGTAGGACGCAGCTTCTACCACAATCCCACAAGAAAGGAGGTGAAACGAAATGCTTCGCAGCTTCTTCGCCAAGGAAGAGGGCCAGGGCCTCGTCGAGTACGCGCTCATTCTGGTGCTCATCGCCATCGTTGTTATCGGTATCCTGACGCTGCTCGGTAACCGTGTGTCGCAGGTCTTCTCGCAGATCAACAGCGGTCTGAGCCGCTAGTACTACAACGAAGGTTGGCCTTCTGCCGCATCACTACGCCGTACACCTGTCACCCTGAGCGGAGGCGTAGCCGAAGCGAAGGGTCTC
>DAOUBZ010000189.1:0-5790 GCA_034432515.1 Chloroflexaceae bacterium
AGGGGGGTGAGGGCACGCAGCGCATCAGGACGCCATCCGCCAAAAAACCTACCCCCAAAAGCACCTTCCACCTCCCTGAACGAGTGTGCCCCCGGGACGTTGCGCACGCCCCGCCGCGCCGGATGGCATCGCTCCCCACCTTCCACCTACCTGAACAGATGGGGTGAGCCTGCCCTATGCAGCATGGCCCCCCGGCCCACACTGTGATAAATTCTTCACGAACCCTGTGTCACCGCCGCTCGGTGCGCCAGCGTGTGCCCCTCGCCGCTGCGGCCCCACGTCCCGGGCCTGGTCCCCGGCGCCGCCGCTCTACCTAAGAGGTAGCCTATGCAACAGGAGTCGCAGCCCGCTTCCCCCCAGACTGAGCTCGATCTGAAGGCCTGGGTGAACGCCTGGCCCGCCGTGCGCAAACAGGTTGAGACCCGCCTGGCCCAGCACGCCGCCCGTGATCCGTCCCTCCACTTTGAGTTGACCCTGGCTGAGATTGAGCTCAAAGATATCGATGATGCCGTGCGCCGGATCGGTGCTCTGGCCAGGATCGTCTATCGCGATGTGATGGGCGACGCAGAGCGCCACGTGACCGGGATGTAGCCCGGCGGAGCTGGACAATGGCGGCCGCCGGCCCGACGCGGCGGTGAGGAGAGGTCATGACCCTGAGTAGTGAAGAACGGCTGCGCCACCTGCGCACGATCATCGAGCAGGCCGGAACGACCGATCCGGCTGCCGCCCGCAAGCAGCACGACCGCGGCAAGCTTACCGCCCGCGAACGGATCGCGGCCCTGCTGGACCCCGATTCGTTCACCGAGCTCGACTCACTCGTCGTGCATCGCACCTCGACCTTTGGCATGGACCGCCAGCGCCCGGTCGGCGATGCGGTGGTGACGGGCTATGGCACCATCGATGGCCGCCAGGTCTGCGTCTTCGCCCAGGATTTCACCGTCTTCGGCGGCAGCCTGGGCGAGGTGGTCGCCGAGAAGATCTGCAAGGTGATGGACCTGGCGTTGCGCACCGGCGTGCCCTGCATCGGTATCAATGACTCGGGCGGCGCGCGCATCCAGGAGGGCGTGACCGCCCTGGCCGGCTATGGCGAGATCTTCTACCGTAACGTGATGGCCTCGGGGGTTATCCCCCAGCTCTCGATCATCGCTGGCCCCTGCGCCGGCGGCGCGGTCTACTCCCCGGTGCTTACCGACTTCATCGTGATGGTCAAAGGCATCGGGCAGATGTACATCACCGGCCCCGAAGTGGTGCGCGCGGTGACCGGCGAGGAGGTCGATTACGAGAGTCTGGGTGGCGCCGCGGTGCACAACACCCGCAGCGGCGTGGCCCACCTGATGGCGGAGAGCGAGCAGGACGCGTTCCAGCAGGTACGGGCCCTGCTTTCGTATTTGCCACCGAATAATATGGAGGAGCCGCCCTACTTCCCCCCGACCGACGACCCCGAGCGGGCCGATGAGCGGCTCCAGTCGATCGTCCCGGCCAATCCGCGGCGCCCCTACGATATGGTCGAGGTGATCGAGACGATCGTCGACGACGGTGTGTTCTTCCAGATCCAGCCGCTCTGGGCGCGCAATCTGGTCGTTGGCTTCGCCCGCCTCGATGGCCACGTGGTCGGCGTGGTGGGCAACCAGCCGATGCACCTGGCCGGCACCCTCGACATCGACAGCTCGGTGAAGGGGGCGAACTTCGTGCGCTTCTGCGATGCGTTCAACATCCCGATCATCTCGTTCGTCGATGTCCCCGGCTTTCTGCCGGGCACGCAGCAGGAGTATGGCGGCATCATCCGCCACGGCGGCAAGTTGCTCTACGCCTACTGCGAGGCCACCGTCCCCAAGCTGACCGTGATCACACGCAAGGCCTACGGCGGCGCCTATATCGTGATGGCCTCCAAGCACATCCGGGCCGACCTGAACCTGGCCTGGCCCACCGCGGAGATCGCGGTGATGGGCGCGGAGGGCGCGATCGGGATCATCTTCCGCAAGGAACTGGCCGCGGCGGAGAATGCCGAAGAGCGCCGCGCCGAACTGCTGGCCGATTATGAGCGGCGCTTCGGCACGCCCATCGCTGCTGCCGAGCGTGGCTTCATCGACCGGGTGATCGAGCCGCGGGCCACGCGCCCGACCCTGATCAAGGCTCTGGCACTGCTGCGTACCAAGCGCCAGAGCGCGCCCGCACGCAAGCATGGCACCATTCCACTCTAGACGATGCGTTCGAAGGAGGACACCGATGGATCTGACCCTGACCGGGCGCGGCGCGCGCCCGTCCGAGTTGAGCTTCAGCCTGGTCCCCGCCCCCGGAGGCGCCGCGGTCGGGCCGAACGAGGAGGAACTGGCCGCGGCCATGGTGGCCGTCGCCTGCTATCTGGCCGCCGAGCAGGAGGCCCGTGACCATGAGCGGGCGATGGCTATCTCCGGCTGGCAGGCCTCGAAGGTGCTGATCAGCCAGGGGCTCGGCCCGGCGCGGGCCCGCACCCGCCCGACCTGGTCGAACCTGGAGCGGCTGCGGCTTGGCTCGCGGGGCTTTGTCGGCATCGTTGGCGTCTGAGCGCCCAGCCGACGCACCGGAACCAGCACGGACCCGCTGCCCCCACCCGCCGGCGCCGGCTCGCGCCCCGTACCCGCGCAGCTTGCCCGAAGGAGACCATTAGCCATGTTGCGAAAAGTCCTGGTTGCCAATCGCGGCGAGATCGCGCTGCGGGTGATGCGTGCCTGCCGGGAGCTCGGCATCGCCTGTGTGGCGGTCTACTCCGAGGCCGACCGGCACGCGCCGCACGTCGAGTATGCCGATGAGGCCTTTCTGATCGGTCCGCCTCCGGCGACGGAGAGCTATCTGAATGTGGAGCGGGTGATCGCCGTCGCCCGCCAGGCCGGTGCGGATGCCATCCATCCCGGCTACGGCTTTCTCTCGGAGAATGCCGATTTTGCCCGTGCCGTTACGGCGGCCGGGCTGATCTTTGTCGGCCCGCCAGCCGACGCGATCGAGGCGCTCGGCGGCAAGGTGGCCGCGCGCAAGATCGCGCGCCAGGTGGGCGTGCCCATGGTGCCCGGCACGATCACGCCGCTGGCCGATGCCGCCGAGGCACGGCAAACCGCCGCCCAGTTCGGCTATCCGGTGGCGATCAAGGCGGTCGCCGGCGGCGGCGGACGCGGGCTGCGCGTGGTGCGCGCCGAGGACGAGATCGAGGCCGCCTTCCAGAGCGCGCGCCGCGAGGCCGAGATCTCGTTCAAGAACGGTGAGCTGTATATGGAGAAGTACCTCGATAATCCGCGCCATATCGAGGTGCAGATCCTTGGCGATACCCACGGCAATGTGGTCTATGTGGGTGAGCGCGACTGCTCGGTGCAGCGCCGGCACCAGAAGCTGATCGAGGAAGCGCCTTCGCCCGCGCTCACGCCGGAACTGCGCACCCAGATCGGCCAGGATGCCGTGAAGCTGCCGAAGGCGGTGGGCTATGTCGGCGCCGGCACGCTGGAGTTCCTCTTCCAGGACGGGCAGTACTACTTCCTTGAGATGAACTCGCGCATCCAGGTCGAGCACACGGTCAGCGAGATGGTCTATGGCATCGACCTGGTGCAGGCCCAGTTGCGCATCGCCGGCGGCGAGCGGCTCTGGTTCACTCAGGAGCAGCTCACGCCACGCGGCCACGCGATCGAGGTGCGGGTCAACGCCGAGGACCCGTTGCACGGCTTCCGGCCGGCGCTGGGTACGATCACCGCCTACCGCGAGCCGGTCGGCTTCGGGGTGCGGGTCGATAGCGGCGTGCGCACGGGCTGGAGCATCCCCGAGCACTACGACTCGCTGCTGGCCAAGCTGATCACCTGGGGCGAGACTCGCGAACAGGCGATTGCACGCATGCGCCGGGCGTTGCGCGACTACCAGATCGAGGGGGTGACGACCTGCATCCCCTTCTTCCGCGCGACGCTGGAGCACCCGGCGTTTGTGGCCGGCGACGTCACCGTGAACTTCATCCCACAGCACCGCGATGCGTTGATGCCGCAGATCGAGGCCTTCGCGACGCCAACCGTGGTCCACGCCTCCCAAGCCCCCGCCGCTGCCGACGAGGCGCGCACCTTCGATGTGGAGGTCAACAACCGACGCTTCAGCGTGCGGGTCAGCGAGCGGGGCGTACCGGTGAGCGTAAGCGAGCGCCCGGCCCATGCGCCGCGCCCCGCTGGCCGCCCCAATGGGGCCGGACGCGCCGCAGCGCCGGCGGCCAGCGCCAACGCGATCGTCTCGCCGCTCCAGGGTGTCGTCTCCGAGATCCGGACCGCGCCCGGCCAGGCCGTCAAGGCGGGCCAGGTGGTCTGTATCGTGCAGGCGATGAAGATGGAGAACGAGATCACCGCCCCGCGCGATGGCACGATCGGCGAACTGCGGGTCGAGCCAGGTCAATCGGTCGCCGCAGGAGCCATTCTGGCGCTCTATGCCGAATAGGAGGATTCTGATGCAGTCTGTTTCGAGCGGGACGGGAACACTGGCGCAGCAGCTGATACCCCGGGAAGGCATTCTGGCCAGGCCGCTGGTGCTGGATACGTTGCTGGTGGTGGGTGGGAGCCTCTTTGTTGCCCTCTCGGCGCAGATCAGTGTGCCGCTGGCGCCCTTCTCCCCTGTTCCGATCACCGGCCAGACCCTCGGTGTCCTGCTGGTCGGCAGCTTGCTCGGCCCGCGGCTCGGCGTCCTCGCGCTGCTGCTCTACCTGCTCCAGGGCGCGATCGGGCTGCCCTTCTACGCCGGGGGCGCCTCGGGCTGGCAGCAACTCCGCGGGGCAACCGCCGGCTACCTGGTCGCCTTCCCGCTCGCCGCCGGGCTGAGTGGCTGGCTGGCCGCGCGGGGCTGGGATCGCCGCTTCGGCAGCGCGCTGCTGGCCATGCTGCTGAGCAACGCGCTGATCTACCTGCTGGGCGCGGCCTGGCTGGCAACCTTCATCGGGGTCGAGCAGGCGATCACGCGCGGCGTGCTGCCGTTCATCCCCGGTGACGCGCTCAAGATCCTGCTGGCCAGCGT
Organism: Chloroflexaceae bacterium; assembly: GCA_034432515.1. Classification (GTDB taxonomy): domain Bacteria; phylum Chloroflexota; class Chloroflexia; order Chloroflexales; family Chloroflexaceae; genus JACAEO01. The sequence goes on from DAOUBZ010000189.1 coordinate 5,005, forward strand.
CGCACTGCCGGGTGGCTGGCGGCTCCTCCGCGCCCTGCGGCGGTCCGACGAGCGCGCGGCGTGAAGCGAGGAGCAAGGCCATGGAAGACGATCTGCTGAGCAGCAATAACGCGCGCTGGCAGCACAGCGAGCACGGCTGGCGCGCCGTCGTGACCGATGTGGAGGGCTCGACCCAGCTCACCGCCTTCGTCCAGTACATCGACGCGCCCTACTGGCGGATCTGGGCCGGGCGCCTCTTCGACAGCCTCGGTGAGGCACAGGCCTGGTGCCTCGACGAGATCGCCACCCGGCTGCACGAGGCGCAGATCGACGCGCCACGCAAGCCCTGGCACGCCGAGCCGCCGGCCTGGCGCTGGCTCTGGGAGAGCCTGGAGACCAGGCTGGGCCTGGAGGAGACCATGCGCCTGCGCGACGGGCTGGCCGAACGCCTGCGCAACGGGAGCTGACGAACAACCTGCACACCTGCCCCCCGGCCCCGCTCGCGCGCGAGCGGGGCCGTTCGTTGCTTACAGCAGTGTGATTCAGTTGCCGAATTACAACGCACATCGACCAGTCTTGCGCTGCCAAATTCACCTGTGATGACGGATAATACCGGCCACATCGATCGATGCTCCCCGACCCATCGACTTTGTAGGTAGACCGGATCAGGCCAGCCTGGCTGACCGGTGGTGTCTTCCTTTTGCCATGCCCACCCTGCTCATACCAATTACCTGTGAACATCCGGCATTGTCACCCCGAGCAGAGCGAGGGGTCTTGCGCGACCCGCTCAGATTCCTCGCTGCGCTC
>DAOUBZ010000190.1:0-4509 GCA_034432515.1 Chloroflexaceae bacterium
GAGCGCAGCGAGGAATCTGAGCGGGTCGCGCAAGACCCCTCGCTCTGCTCGGGGTGACAATGCCGGATGTTCACAGGTAATTGGTATGACACCGTAGGGCCGACGCATGCGCCACCGGCGCATCCCGGGAAACGGCGCCACCCGGTGGCGCATGCGTCGGCCTCAACCGGTCGCGGGGTCACCCGGTGACACCAGGACGCGCTGGTATCAGCCAGCTGTGAGGAACACCAGGGACGCCCTGGGGTATGATCAAGGTACGAGGAACGTCCGACACGGCGTGTCGTTTGTTGGGAGCATTGCAATCATGGCGCAGCAGGAGTGGGCCTACCGCATCCACGGCGGCGAGCCGGTGGTCGGGCAGATCAGTTGCCTGGGGGCCAAGAATTTTGCGACGAAGGCGATGGTGGCGGCGCTGCTCGCCGAATCGCCCACCGAACTGGTCAACTGCCCGCCGATCGGCGACGTGGCGATTACCCGCGATATGCTGGCGGCGATCGGCGCGAGCGTGCACGACGAGGCGGGCCGGCTGCGCATCGACCCAAGCGACATTCGCTCGTCGAGTGTGCCCATCCCAGACTCGGGCAGCAATCGCATCCCGATCCTGCTGCTGGGCACCCTGCTGCACCGCTTCGCAGAGGTCTCGGTGCCGGTGCTCGGCGGCTGCCGGATCGGCGAACGCCCGGTCGATTTTCACCTGGCCGCGATCGAGCAGTTCGGCGGCCAGGTGACCACGACCAGGGAGGGCTACATCGCGCGGCGCGCCCGCCGGCTGCGCGGCACGACGATTACCCTGCCCTACCCCAGTGTCGGCGCCACCGAGACATGCCTGTTCCTCGGCGTTCTGGCCCAGGGTCGCACGGTGATCGCCAACGCGGCGATCGAACCGGAGATCATCGAACTGATCACCATGCTGCGCGCCATGGGCGCGGTGATCTTCACCTCGGCAGGGCGCGAGATCCGCATCGAGGGCGTCGAGCGGCTCAGCGGCACACGTATGCCCATTCTGGGCGACCGGATCGAGGCCGCCTCCTGGGCCTGCCTGGCAGGCGCGTCCGACGGTGAGATCACCGTGCATGGCATCAACCCGAACAACCTCGGCAACTTCCTGGCCTACTTCCAGCAGGTGGGCGGCGGCTTCGAGCTGATCGACACCGAGACGGTGCGCTTCTTCCGCCGCACGCGGCTCTCACCCGCCGTGGTCGAGACCGATGTCTACCCTGGCTTCTCCACCGACTGGCAGCAGCCCTTCGCGATCATGCTCACCCAGGCCCACGGCATCTCGATCATTCACGAGACGGTCTACGAGAACCGCTTTGGCTATCTGGCGGCCCTGAACCAGCTCGGCGCGAATACCCAGCTCACCACCCACTGCCTGGGCGGGCTACCCTGCCGCTACCGCGACAAGAACCACGAGCACAGCGCGATCATCGTCGGCCCGACCCCGCTGCGCGCCGACGGCAACGTGATCACCATCCCCGACCTGCGGGCCGGGCTGGCCTACATCATCGCCGCAGCGATCGCCCGCGGCACGTCGATCATTCGCGGGGTGCACCTGTTGGAACGCGGCTACGGCAACGTGGTGCCACGGCTGGCGCTGATGAACCTGAAGATCGAGCGCATCCCCTGTGGATCACTTCTCTAGCCACAGCGTGGCGGAGGTTAGCTGATGGTTTCGAGCGCTGACGCGAGGCGCGAGGATGCGACGCGCTCGCGTCAGCGCGTCTTCACATCCTCACGCTCCAACCAACAACCGACAGCCGACAAGCCGTATCGGGCCTGCCTCAGGCCTCAAGTTCATCGGGTGGGCGCTCGTCGTGCTTGAACCAGCGGGCGACCAGGGCGATGACCTCGTCGGCGCCCTCCTCGATCGACTTATTGGTGAGGTTGACGGTGGCCCAGCCCTGGCTGCGAAACAGGCGCCGGGCCCACTCGACCTCCTCCTCGGCCTGTTCCAGGTCGATATAGCTGCTGCCCATCGAGACGCCAAGCCGGCGCTGGCGCCAGCGCCGCCGCGCGGCGATCTGCTCGGCCTCGACGATCAGCCCGATCACCCGCCGCCGGTCCATGGCGAGCAAGGCATCGGGCACGGGCACTTGCCTCACCAGCGGCACATTGGCCACCTTCCAGCCCAGCACGGCCAGGTACATGCTCAGGGGCGACTTGCCCACCCGCGAGATGCCGACCAGCACGATCTCGGCGTGGCTGATATCTTTGATCCGCGCGCCATCGTCGTGCTGCATCGTGAACTCGATCGCCTCGAGCCGCTCGAAGTAGGCTGAGCGCCGCTTCTGGTAGAGACCGGGCTTGCCCACCGGCTCGCGACCCAGCACCGTCGCCAGGCGCGAGAGCACGCTCCCGACCAGATCGATCTCGTAGACGTGGCGCTCACGGGCTTTGCGCACCAGGTCGCGCCGCAGGCCTGGTTCCATGAGCGTATGCAGGATGGTGCCGCCCGTCGCTTCCGCCTGGGCCACCACCTCGCTGAGTTGCGCCGGGTCGCGCACATTAGGCACGACGATCATCGGCACATCGACGCCCTCAAACTGGGTCAGCACCAGCCGTGCTACCTCGGCGCCGACGCCCCCCGCGCCACCGGAAACGATGTAGAGGGGCGGCATCTCATGCCCCGGCTGCTGCTCACCCTCCATCGCCACCCCTTTCGCTTGCTACGCTGCTCGTGTCTGGGATGTATGATAGCACGAGGAGCAGCCAGGCGAGCCTCAACTCTTAGGCTTGGCCAGCGAGACCCGCACCGGCCGGCCGCGCAGGCTCACACCGGCGAGGCCACGCAACACGCGCTGGGCCTGCTCGCTGGGCACCTCAACGAAGGCGAAGCGATCGTAGATGTCGATCGCGCCGATCTGGCGACCGGGCAGGCCCACCTCATTGGCGATCGCGCCGACAATATCGGCGGGGCGCACCCGGTCGAAGCGGCCGACATCGAGGAAGAGCCGGGTCATACCCGTCTCGGCGCCGGCGCTGTCGCCCTCGATGCTCGCCAGCGTATCCTCCTGCTCGACCTCATTGAGCAGCAGCTTGAAGGCCGCCGCCGCCAGTTCGGTCACATCGTGCTCTTCGGCCATTTCCTCGACCATCAGCACGTAGGGGTCGAGGCCATCGCCCTCGAGTACCTCGCGCAGCGCTTCGCGGAACGCCTCGCGCCGGCGCGCCGCCACATCGGCCAGGCTGGGCAGCTTCAGGCGCTGGATGCGGCTCCGCGTCGCCCGCTCGATGTTCTGCAGCTGGCGTCGCTCGCGAGGGATGATCAGCGAGATGGCCATGCCGGCGCGGCCCGCCCGCCCGGTGCGCCCGATGCGATGGATGTAGCTCTCCGGGTCGCCGGGGATGTCATAGTTGATCACGTGGCTCACGTCGGGGATATCGAGGCCACGGGCGGCCACGTCGGTGGCCACCAGCAACTCCACCTGGCCCTCGCGAAAGCGCTTCATCACCCGGTCGCGTACCGCCTGGCTCAAATCGCCGTGGAGCACCTCGGCCAGGTAGCCACGACCCTGCAGGCTCTCGCCCAGCTGGTCGGCCTCGGCGCGGGTACGGCAGAAGATCATCGCCGAGGCGGGCGTCTCGACATCAAGCACCCGGCAGAGAGCATCGAGCTTCTCGCGCGGCGGCACATCGTAGTAGACCTGCTTGATCCGCGGGGCGCTCAGTTCCTCGCTCACCACGCTGATGCGCAGCGGGTCGCGGGTGTAGCGCCGGGCCAGGCTCTGCACCTCCTCAGGCAGGGTCGCCGAGAAGAGGGCCGTCTGCCGTTCGGCGGGCGTTTGCTGGAGGATGTACTCGATATCCTCAGCAAAGCCCATGTCGAGCATCTCATCGGCCTCATCGAGCACGACGGTCCGGATCGCGTCGAGGGCCAGCGTGCCGCGGCGCATGTGGTCCATAATCCGCCCGGGGGTACCGACCACCACCTGCACGCCGCGGGCCAGTGCCCGCAGCTGGCGCTCGATCGGCTGCCCGCCATAGACCGGCAGCACGTGGGCCTCGCGGCTCTTGCCGTAGCGGAACATCGCCTCGGCCACCTGCATGGCCAGTTCGCGGGTCGGGGCCAGCACCAGGGCCTGGGGGGTGCGCGCGGGCTGCAGCCGCTCGATGATTGGCAGCGCGAAGGCCGCGGTCTTGCCCGTGCCCGTCTGGGCCTGGGCGAGTACATCGCGGCCGGCAAGCAGCGCCGGGATCGCCTGGGCCTGGATCGGCGTCGGCTCGTCGTAGCCAAGCTCGCGCAGCGAAGCCAGGATCGGCTCGCTCAGCCCGAGCGCCTCGAATGTGGTCATCGCTGGCACCACCCTCTCTGCCTATTCACGTGCGCAGACACCGCCGGCACGGCTTTCGATTATAGCACGGCCCTCCGGCCGGCCCGCAAATCCCAATCGCACCACCGTTTGTTTCGACATCAATCGGAACAACAGGCGCCCCCAGGGCGTGAGCCGCGTCCGCCTCCCGTGGAGGGGAATGGGGCGGCCGAGCCACCCCGCAAGGTGGTTGTGCGGT
>DAOUBZ010000191.1:0-3223 GCA_034432515.1 Chloroflexaceae bacterium
CCGGGCTGGGCGGCCTGCTCGCCCTGCGCGAGTTGCCCACGGCCGCCGCCGCAGCCGGCCTCGGCGCCGGCGCAAGCGTGCTGCTGATCGCCAGCGAAGGCGTCACCGACCCGGCAGCCCGGGCACGCATCCTCGCCAGCGACTGCCGGATCGACTGTGTGGCGGGCCGCGTCTGCGCCGGGGAGGCGCCAGGCAGCTAACTCAGACCGGCGTAGAACCAATTCCTCTTGTGATCGTACCGCATTGCCGACCTCAATCCCCAGCCTCCTCTTCGCAGCGGAGTTTTGGGGCAGACAGAACGTCTGAGCCAACACGGCTTGTACCGTTACAGATCAGCGTCGATCAGCTGGAGCGCCATCCCCTCCACCGCTGTGGCACACGACCGGACCAGGATAAGCAAATCGAAAGCGCCATCGGACGCGATTGTCACGAAAAAGCAAGTGTTTCTCTAGTAAACTATTCGTTACCCTGATCGCAAACGGTCTGGTACGGCGTCCAGGCCACTGTTGGGCCAATGCTTCGGCCTTCCGGGGCGGGTGCCGGCCCATCGCAGCCGCCTCACAGCCTACGTTTCGGAACGGACCCGTGAATGCATCCTCGCTCTTCATCCTGACACTCGCAATCACGGCACTGGGCAGCGGGCTGGTTGGCCTCTACAGCTGGCGCCGCCGCGAGCGCGCCGAGGCCGGCCCGCTCGCCCTGGCCGCCGCCGCGGTCGCGATCATTGCCGCTGGCTATGCCGGCGAGCTCGCAAGCAGCCAGTTCGCTACGATCCTCCGAACCGTACGCCTGCAATATGTTGGCATTGTCCTACTGCCAGTATTCTGGCTCTGGTTCGCGCTGAGCTATACCGGCCGCGATGCCCTGCTTGACCCGCCGCGCCGTTACGCGCTGTTGCTCCTCCCCGCCATCACCCTGGCCCTGGTGCTGACCAGCCCGGCCCACGGGCTGATCTGGCAGCAGATCACCCTCGCGCAGCGTGATGGTCTTGTCATCTTCGATCCCGTCTACGGGCCGTGGTTCTGGGTCCACACCAGCTACAGCTACGGCCTGATCCTGTTCGCCAGCGGGCTGCTGCTCAGCACGGCGCTGCGTGCGCAGCGCCTGTTTCGCTGGCAGGCGTTGCTGCTGGCCGTGGCCGCGCTGGCGCCGCTGCTCGGCAATGCGCTCTACCTGTTACGCATCGATCCGGGGCAGACACTCGACCTGACACCGCTCTTTTTTGGCCTCTCGGTTATCCTCGTCACAGGGCTGACAGTCCGGGGCCGGCTACTCGAGATCGTCCCCCTGGCCCGCGAACTCTCATTCGAGCAGATGCGCGACAGTGTGGTTGTGCTCGATCCACAGGGGCGCGTCGTCGACCTCAACGCCACGGCGCGCGCGCTCTTCAACCGGGCGGAGCCTGACCTGATCGGGCGGCCGATCAGCGCGCTGCTGCCCAGCGATGTGGTAATCCCGGAGTACTACCTGCGCGCGCATGAGCTCGATGAAGAGGTGCTTGTCACCACTGGCGCGGCGCGCCGCTGGCTCGCTGTGCGCATCATGCCGCTCTACGGCTGGCGTGGCCGCCTGAAAGGCCGGCTCGTCCACTGGCGCGATGTCACCGCCCGCCGCGCCGATGAGGAGTTGCTGCGGCTGTACAACGCTGAACTGGAAGCGCTGCACGAAACCGCCATCCTGCTGAGCAGCCGCCAGGAGACCGCCCACGTCCTGGAGACGATCATTGCCCGCGCTGCTGCACTCGTCGGCGCCAGGGACGGCTACGTGGCAGTGCTCGACGAGGAGGCCGACGCGATGGTCGTCCGCGTCGGTATCGGCCTCTTTGCCCCGCTGGTCGGCGAGCGGCTGCGACGCCACCAGGGGCTGATCGGCCAGGTCTGGGCCAGCGGGCAGCCGCTACTCATCGAGGACTACGCCTCCTGGGAGCACCGCCAGCTTCACGACCAGCGGCTCGCCGCCATGTTTGGCATGCCGCTGACCGATTACGAGCGTGTGGTTGGGGTGATCGGGCTCTGCTATACCGAGCGCGGCCCCGGCTTCGATGCGCCGCTGCGCACCCTGCTGGATCGCTTCGCGCGCCTGGCTTCGCTCGCACTCAAAAACGCGCGGCTCTACAACGCGCTCGAACAGGAACTGGCAGAGCGGCGCCACACCGAGCGCGCCCTGGCCCGCTCCCGCGATGCGGCCGAGGCTGCCAACCGGGCCAAGAGCACCTTCATCGCCAATGTCAGCCATGAACTGCGCACGCCCCTCACCGCGATCGTCGGCTACGCCCAGCTGATCAAAGTTCAGCTCCGCGCCGGCGACACCGCGTTGGTCAACGACGAGCTCGATGTGATCGTCAACGCAGCAGTGCAGCAGGTCTCGCTGATCAACGACCTGCTCGACCTGGCCAAGATCGAGGCCGGGCGCATGGAGTTGTACAACCGCACCTTCTCGGTCGATGCGCTCCTGGTAGAAGTCAGCCAAGTTGTCCAACCGCTGATCGATCGGACCAAAAACCGACTGATCATCGACAGACCCGAAGATGTGGGTAGTTTCTACGGCGACGAACAGAAGCTGCGCCAGGTGCTGGTTAACCTGCTCAGTAATGCCGCAAAATTCACCGCCAATGGCACGATCACTCTGCGCGCCACGCGCGAGCACTCCGCACAGGGTGAGCGCCTCCAGTTGAGCGTCATCGACACTGGGATCGGCATCCCGACGGATTATCTGGCAACGATCTTCGAGGAGTTTTCCCAGGTCGCCGGCCCCCAGCGGCAAGGCTACGGCGGCACCGGCCTCGGCCTGGCCATCTGCAAGCGTTTCGTCGAGCTCATGGGCGGGCGCATTGGTGTCACCAGCCAGGAACGGCACGGCTCGTGCTTCACTGTCTACCTCCCCGTCCACAGAGCGATCGCCATGGGCGCTCGTGACGAGGTGACAAGGTGATGGGCTGCGTTGTGCCCGCGTCACGCGTCCTCGCCTCCTTGCGGCATCGCGGGACGGCGTCAGGCCGACGCATGGGCCACGGGGTGGTGCCGGTTCCCGGTACGCGCCTCGGGCGCATGCCTCGGCCCTACGGGGCTGCGTTGTGCCCGCGGCATCGCGGCATCACATCATCGCGGCATCGCGTCCTCGCGTCGCGGGTCACCTGATACCAATTACCTGTGAACATCCGGCATTGTCACCCCGAGCAGAGCGAGGGGTCTTGCGCGACCCGCTCAGATTCCTCGCTGCGCTC
>DAOUBZ010000192.1:0-4786 GCA_034432515.1 Chloroflexaceae bacterium
AGAGCGAGGGGTCTTGCGCGACCCGCTCAGATTCCTCGCTGCGCTCGGAATGACAAGCATGCGGCATCTTCAATCGTAATTGGTATTACCCTTATCCCGGCGCAAACGGGTTTTTCCAGCCGTATCTTGCCCGGTGAGCCGATCCTGCTTGGCCGGCTCGGCAACGAACTGCGCAACGATGAGCCCTCGGCAGTTTTGCCCACGCCGGGTGCGCGGGCGTCCCGCCCGCGTACCCAGGTTCGCCAGCAGCATCCGGGCAATTCACCGTGGCGCTTCAGGCGGACCCGTTCGAACCACTGTACCTCGCCCGACCACGCGCCGTCTGTCAGCACCTGTGGGGCGCTGAGCGGGAGGCCTGGGCGCGCGATCCCGCCGTTGCGCTGCCAGAAGCTCAGGTACGGCTCGCACAGGTTCTGCCTGGTGGAGGGAAAGAAGCGGCAGCCCGGCTGCAGGGCCTGGGGCTGTGGTTTCGGGATCACCAGGGTCTGCTGGAGGCGGAAGCCTGTACCACATCCAGCACAACACTCAGGTTGGTGGTCCCCGGCAGATCCTTATCACTTACCCAGACGACCGCATCAACGCGAGGAACGAGGACCTCTGCCAGGAGCAGGTGGGCGCCGATCTCGCGGGCCAGGCTGGTCTTGCCATTGCCGCCGAGGCCGACGATGAGCACTGCGGCGGTGCGCTGCTGCAACCCTTCAAGCACCTGCGCGAACGCCTCGGCGCGCATCACGAACTGGGCATACGTCGGGGCGGGAAGGTTCTGATAGATACGCTGGGGTCGTGGCTGGGCAATCGGCGCGGGGCAGAGGGCCAGCACCAGTTGCTCTGCAAGCGGATAGCGCGCGGCACGTAGGAAGCGCTGGAGCCACTCGCGCCCGAGATACCCGCGACCGATCAGGACCTCAGCGAGCACCTTCACGGCTGCGGGATCAGGGGGAAGATAGCCGGCCTTGTAGCGCTGGATCGTCTTGCCAACCACGCCGAGTTGCCGTCCAAGCTCCTCCTCGACGACAGCGGCGGTCTTGCCTTCGTAGGTGGCGATGCTATTGATCGCCCCGCTGAGCAAGCGGCCAAAGGTCACATTGCGGCGTGTCTGGGTCATCCGACACCTCATTACTGGTCGCTGCGATTGGAGCGCACACGGGAACGCCGTTGCTGCCAGGCCCCGCACACCAGGCAGCATACCACCAGCTGCGAGTGTTCAGCGCTCGATCAGTGACCTGGCATCGGCGGGTTCGGGCGCCCAGACCGAGGGCAGAAGCACGCTCCGGTGCAGCTGGAGCACGAACAGGCGGCGGGTCATCACCAGCCGGCGCAGGGCGCGAAGCTGGGCAATATGAGGAACCGCGATCACCTGGTCACCGGCGTGGAGCAAGAGCGTCCCATAGTCACCCCAGACGCCGAGCACACTGCGTCGCACCTCGAACTGCACCTGCACCAGGGGGAGGCACACCTCGCGCATCCAGAGCGTCCCCGTGCGGACGATAAGCTCATCGCCGCAGAGGATCACGGCGTGGCCAGTGAAACGGGCGGCCAGCGCAACGCTTGTCAGCAGGCTGCCCAGGGTCAGGATCCAGCCCCAGTTGGCGCCGGCACTCAGGGCTTGGAGCAGCCTGGCGGCGCCGGCGCCCAGTGTGAGCGCCAGCACGCCGAGGAAGCGGTGGAGTGACGGGCGGAAGACCACCTGTTCAGCGAACGCATGGTCAGGTCGAAGCATGGCAGTCGCTCCTCGGGCCGCAGGTCCGGCGGTGCATCGCGGACCGACGGCGCGGTTATGGCAGGGTCAAAGCAGGATAAGCGCGCCGAGCACCGCCGCCAGCAGCAGGAGCAAGGGCAGGCACCCGGACCCGGCATACGCAGGCTCGGCCGTTTGCACAACAATCACCTGCGGCGGCGGAGTCGGCGCTGGCAGGGTGCTGGCCACCAGGGCCGCGAGCAGCAGCAGGGCGAAGAGCGTCCAGAGATCCATGGCGGGTCTCCTTTCCGTGACTGTGGTCGTGGTTGTAGTACACTACAGAGCCACGCGGAGCGGATCCACGCCTGGTGCGGAAGATTCCGTACGGGGGGATGCGGAAATTTCTGCACCTGAGTGGGAACACTTCCGCACGTCGCAGCGCCATACTCGCCATGGGCGGGTACACCGTTGGAGCAGATACGATGAGCAACCGAAACGAAGCCTTCGGACGGCTGCTGACGGGGGCGATCAATAGCGTGGCCGCCTACAACTCTTGCGCCGCCAGCGCGTGCTCGTGGTTGTGGACAACTACGAAACGATCACCGACGGTGCGTTGCTCGCCTGGCTGCTGCGTCTGCCGGAGCCGAGCAAGGCGATCGTGACCAGTCGCGAGTATGGGCGTGAATTTCGCCGGAACTGCTGGCCCGTTGAGTTACGCGGCATGAGCGATGCCGAAGCGCTCACCTTCATCGGCCACCGTCTGCGGGTGTTACGGATGGACTCACTGGTCGAGCGTTCGCGCCTGATCGAGCCGCTCATTAGCGCCACAGGGGGCAACCCGAAAGCCATCGAGTGCTTCTCTCCAGATCCCGCTCGTGGCCGTGGGCACGCAACTCAGCGACGCGACCTCAGCCGGCGTCGGCGGATCTTACCCGCCGCCCGCAGCCCCTGCCACTGAACAAGCCGGTAGATGCGCGTGGCCAGGGCGGGGAAGTTGTTGCTGAACCTGGCCAGGGTCGGGCTCGGCGAGCAGACCTCGATTGGCCGGTGTGCGAGCACCCGCTGCAGCAGTGCCGAAACCTGCGCGGTGGTCAGCGGCGTGCCGGTGGTGAAGCTCAGCGCGGCTTCGGGCCGGTCGAGTTGCTGTGTGAGCATCCCGGTATCGACGAGGCCGGGGCAGACGCAGCTCACGGCGATGCCACGCCCGCGCAACTCGGCGGCGAGGGCCAGCGAGAAGCCGCGCACGGCGTGCTTGCTGGCGCAGTAGAGACTGTTGCCGGGGGTGGCGGCAATGCCCGCCAGCGAGGCCATGTTCACGATATGGCCTGCGCCCTGGCGCACCATCTGCTCGGCGGCCAGTTTCGAGCCGTAGAGCACGCCTTTGATGTTCACCTCGATTGTCCGGTCGATCGCCGCCACATCGACCTCGTGGATCCAGCCGGGCAGCACTACCCCCGCGATGTTACAGAGCACGTCAAGCCGCCCGTGTTCGGCCAGTACCGCAGCGAGCAGCGTGCGCCACTCCTCGATGCGTGCCACGTCGATGCAGTACAGGGTGGCGGCGGCGCCGCCGAAGCTGCGCTCGAGCCCGGCGGCGTCGAGGTCGCACAGGACGAGCCGGCGCCCACGGCGGGCCAGCAGGTCGAGGGCCAGCTGGCGCCCGATCCCGTTGGCGGCGCCGGTGATTACGGTGACCGGCTCAGCCATGACGAGTCCCCTCCCTGGCCACCGTGCGGACCGAGCGCCGCGGCCGGTCAAGCTGGTTTCGCAAGGCCTGGCGCAACGTAGAGAGGTAGGGCCAGTAGTCGACCTGGATGGTGTGCCGGCTGGAGTCGACATAGCGCCGGCGCAGGGCGCGCTCGTCCTCGGCGATCACCCGCAGCATGGTGGCCCGGTCGGGCAGCGCCAGGCGTCCGCTCAGCAGCCCCGCTACCCAGCGAGCCTGGAGTTCGGCCACCGGGAAGAGCGAGCCGAGCACCTGTACCAGGCCGACAAAGTGGAGGTTGGGCAGGTCGGGGTGAACCACCCGGCGATAGAGCGCGATCTGGTTCCCGGCGGCCGACAGCAGGGCGGGGTCGAAGAAGGGGAACGCGATCATTTAGCCAGTAGCCGCAATCAGCGCGTCGACGGGCTCCTCGCTGCCGTCGACGAAGCGCACGCGGTCGCCGGCCAGCATGGCGATGTCAGGCTTGACTACCACCGCGCCATGGGCGGCTCGCTCGAGCAGCGCCGATGAGATGGTCGGGTGGGCATGGAGCAACCGGTGGTCAGGCTGGGGGATGCGATAGGTTCGCTGGTCGCCAATCGAGGCCCGCAGGACGGCATGGTAGATCAGCCGCTTGAGGGCGAGGGGGAGGTGCCGGCCGAGCGGCTGGTCGAGGTGGTCGATGGGCCGGCCGAAGGCGAAGCGTGGCAGAATCCAGGCGCTATGCCGGGTCGAGAGCAAGGTTTGCGCGGCCACGTAGCTCGTCTCAACGGCGATATCCACGGCCGAGTTGCCGATACCGACCACAAGCACGCGCCGCCCCGCGAACGGCTCCGGCGCGTCGTAGTCGAAGGCATGCAGCTGCTCGCCCGCAAAGTGGCCGGGGAAGGTCACCCGCCGGGGCGACCAGTGGTGCCCGCTGCAGACCACCACGCCGGCGTAGGTCGCGGTATGGGTCGCACCGCCGTCGCGAGGGCGGGTCGTGACGGCGTAGCCTGCGCGGCCGTGATTCAGCGGCTCGACACGCTCGACCGCCGTGCGGAACGTGATATGCCGGCGCAGATCAAAGCGATCCGCGTAGGCGCTGAGGTACTGCCAGACCTGGCTGTGGTGCGGGTGGTGAGGCCAGTCGCACGGCATCGGGAAGTCGCTGAACTGCATCCTGGCCTTGCTGGTATTGACATGGAGCCCGCGGTAGGCGGGCGAGAGGCCGCTGTCGTTGCCGTAGCGCCAGATGCCACCAATGTCCGAGCCAGGCTCGAAGCAATCGCAGGGCACACCCTCCTCGCTGAGGGCCTTGACGGTGCAGAGGCCTGATACCAATTACCTGTGAACATCCGGCATTGTCACCCCGAGCAGAGCGAGGGGTCTTGCGCGACCCGCTCAGATTCCTCGCTGCGCTC
>DAOUBZ010000193.1:0-12140 GCA_034432515.1 Chloroflexaceae bacterium
ACTTCCTCGACGCGGGGGTGGGCTACGGCGGCTCCTGCTTCCCGAAGGACGTGCTGGCGCTGCACCACATGGCCGCCGCGGCCGGCTGTCACCCCCAGCTGCTGCAGGCAGTGATGGACATCAACCAGAGCGCGCGCGACCGCTTCGTGGAGAAGCTGTACGATATCCTCGGCGGCTTTGAGGGCACGTTGATCGGCGTGCTGGGGCTATCGTTCAAGCCGAATACCGACGACATGCGCGAGGCGCCCAGCGTCGACATCATCCGGGCGCTGCAGGCCGGCGGCGCGCGCGTGAAGGCCTACGACCCGGTGGCGATGGAGGTGGCCGGCGAGTTGATGCCCAAGGTGACCTACTGCGCCACGGCGCTCGATGTGGCCAAGGAGGCCGACGCGCTGCTGATCATCACCGAGTGGAACGAGTTCAAGCAACTGCCCTTCGAGAAGATCAAGCAGTACATGCGGCGCCCGGTGATCCTCGACGGACGCAACCTCTATGACCCGGCCGAGATGGCCGCGCGCGGCTTCATCTACCGTGGGGTGGGCCGATGAGCGCCGAAGCGCGCCGTGTGCTGACCGGGCGCCGATGATCTGCCTCGGCGTGGACATCATCGAGGTGGCGCGGGTGCGGCGGGCCGCGGAACGCTGGGGGCCGCGCTTCCTCCAGCGTGTCTTCACGCCCACTGAGCTCGCCGATTGCGGCATCGACGGACCGGCGCCGCGCTACGAGTCGCTGGCCGCGCGCTGGGCGGCCAAAGAGGCGACGGCCAAAGCCCTGGGCCTCGGCCTGCGCGGCCCGGGTGCGCCACAGCGCCCGGGCTTCCAGGCGATCGAAGTGATCCGCGACCCGCAGGGCCGCCCCACCCTCCGGCTCCACGGCGCCGCTGCCGCCGCCGCCGCTACCCTCGGCCTCGACTCGCTCGCCCTCAGCCTCTCCCACACCCACGACCATGCCGTCGCCAGCGTGATCGGCCTGGCCCCTCCGCCACGCCAGCCCGACTGACGACTCGATGCTCCCACCTCCGGCGGTGAGGTGTGGGGCGGCTACGCTACCCGACAAGATGTTTTCTCGTTGGTGCTGGCGGCGTAGCCGCCAACACCAACGAGAAAACCTGGGGTTTGGGGCTCGCCCCAAGGACCACGCATCCGCCCTGCGTCAGCCCTGGCCGCTGCTGCGCCGCAATGGCGTCATGGTGTAGAATACGCGCAGAGCGGGCTACGGGGAACGACGATGCAACTGGTGACCACGGCGCAGATGCGCGCGCTCGAGCAGGCCGCGGTGGATGCCGGGGCAACCTGGGATGGCCTGATGGAACAGGCCGGCTGGGGCGTGGCCCAGGAGGCGCTGCGCCGGCTTGCGCCGGCAACGGGCCGGCGTGTCGTGGTCCTGGTTGGTCCCGGCAACAATGGCGGCGATGGGCTGGTGACGGCCCGCCATCTCCACGACGCCGGCGCGATCGTGACCCTCTACCTCTGGCGTCGCCGTGAGCCCGCGGGCGACGCCAACTGGCAGCGTTGCCGCGCACGTGGTATCAGTGAACTGGCGGCGGTGGATGACCCGGACCAGGCGCAACTCCGCGCGCTGCTGCGCGAGGCCGACCTGGTGGTTGATGCGCTGCTCGGCATGGGCATCAGCCGGCCGCTCGGTGGCGAACTTGCCGCGATCGTCGATGCCGTGAATGAGCAAACGGCCACGGGTGCCTCCCACGCGCTGGTACTGGCGATCGATATGCCGACCGGCGTCGACTCCGACCGGGGGGCGGTGGGCACTACGGCGATCCGCGCCGATGTGACGGTTGCAACCGGGCTGCCGAAGTGGGGGCTGCTGCTGCCTCCGGGGCGAGCCTACGCCGGCAGCCTCGCCCTGGCGGCGATCGATCTCCCGCAGCATGAACTGGAGGCCTTGATGAGTGCTCTGCTGACGGCTGACTACGCGCGGCGCCTGCTCCCGGCCCGCCCCGCCGACGCCCACAAGGGCAGCTTCGGCAAGGTGATGGTGGTGGCCGGCTCGCTCAACTACCCGGGCGCCGCCGCCCTGGCCTGCGCCGGCGCGGCCCGCGTGGGCGCCGGGCTGGTGACCCTGGCCACCGGGCGCACGGTCATCCTCGGTGGGAGCCGCATGCCCGAGGTGACGCTGCTGCCGCTTGCCGAGGGCGAGTGGGGCGCCATCGGCCCCAATGCGCTGGAGGACCTCGAACCGCACCTGGAACATTACGCCGCGCTGCTGATCGGGCCGGGCCTCGGCACCGCCGATGCGACCCGCGAGTTCGTGCAGCGGATCTTTGGCCTTGACCGACCGAAGCCGAAACTGCGTGTCGGCTTTCTCGTTGGCGCCTCTGCCGACGAGAAGGCGCTGGAGGCCAGGCTGGAGCAACTACCGCCGACCGTGGTTGACGCCGATGGGCTGAACCTGCTCGCCACGGTCGATGACTGGGCCGAGCGGCTGCCGAAGGGCCGCTTTGTGCTCACGCCACACCCGGGCGAGATGCGCCGCCTGTGGAAGGCCGACGAACTGCCGGGCGATGCGCCGACCGCCGCCACCGAGGCCGCTACCCGCTGGGAGCAGGTGGTGGTGCTCAAAGGCGCCACAACGGTGATCGCTGCGCCCGATGGACGCACGCTGGTGCATAGCCAGCCCAACCCCGCCCTGGCGACCGCCGGTACCGGCGATGTGCTGGCCGGCGCGATTGCCGGGCTGCTCGCTCAGGGCCTGGCACCCTTCGACGCGGCCGCTCTCGGCGTCTACCTCCACGCGGCTGCCGGGGCACGGGTGCGCGACGAACTGGGTGACGCCGGCGCCCTGGCCAGCGACCTGCTGATCCAGTTGCCAAAGGCGATCAAGGAGTTGAAGGGCTGAGCGTTCATGGCGATGCGCGCGGTGGACATCATTGCCCGCAAGCGGGACGGTTATGCGCTGACCAGCGAGGAGATCGCCTGGCTGATCGCGGGCTACGCCGCCGGTACCGTCCCCGACTATCAGATGAGCGCCTGGGCCATGGCAGTCGTGCTGCGCGGCATGGATGACCGCGAGACCGCTGACCTGACGCTGGCGATGGCTCGCAGCGGTACCATGCTCGATCTGCACGACCTGGCGCCGATCACGGTCGATAAACACTCGACGGGTGGGGTGGGCGACAAGACGACGCTGGTGCTGGCGCCGCTGGTGGCCGCCGTGGGCCTGCCGGTGGCCAAGATGAGCGGTCGTGGCCTCGGCTTCAGCGGCGGCACGGTGGATAAACTGGAGAGCATCCCCGGCTTCCGGGCCACGCTCGAAGCCGATGAGTTTCGCCGCCAGGTGCGCGAGGTGGGCCTGGTGGTGGCCGCCCAGAGCGCCGACCTCGCCCCCGCCGACAAGAAGCTCTATGCCCTGCGCGACGTGACCGCTACGGTCGAGTCCATTCCGCTGATTGCAGCGAGTGTGATGAGCAAGAAGCTCGCCGCCGGCGCAGACTGTATCGTCCTCGACGTGAAATACGGCAGTGGCGCGTTTATGCATACGCTCGAGGAAGCGCGCCTGCTCGCCCGGCGCATGGTGGCGATTGGCCGCCACGCGGGCCGGCGGGTGGCCGCGGTGATCAGCTCGATGCAGCAGCCCCTTGGCTTCAACATCGGCAACGCCCTGGAGGTGCGCGAGGCCGTGGCGGCGTTGCGCGGCGGTGGCCCGCCCGACCTGGTAGAGCTCTGCCTGACCCTCGGGACGCAGCTGGTGCTGCTGGCCGGTCTGCGCGACAATGCCGCCGCCGCGCGAGCGCTGCTCCAGGAGGCCCTCGAGTGCGGCGCGGCCTGGCACACCTTCCGGCGCATGGTGGCCAGTCAGGGCGGCGATGTGGGCTGCCTCGATGCACCGGAGCGGCTGCCGAGCGCGCCGCTGGTGCGCGAACTGGCCGCGCCGCGGGCCGGTTATGTAGCAGCGATCGATGGCATGGCCCTCGGTCTGGCCGTCAACAGCCTGGGCGGCGGGCGGTCGCGCAAGGACGATCCGATCGACCCGGCGGTGGGCCTGGTGCTGCGGGCCAAGGTGGGCGACCTGGTGGCGCAGGGCGCGCCGCTGCTGAGCATCCACGCCGCCCGGCCCGCTGATGCGGAACAGGTGACGCCGCAGCTGCTCGCCGCCTACCAGATCGGTGCGACGGCAGTTGCGCCGCCGCCGCTGGTGGAGGAAATCGTTAGCTGATGGTGAGTCTCGACAGCGAAGAGTGTTGCTGGAAGCAATAGGGGGCGCCAATGCCGATCTACGAATATCTCTGCCCGGAGTGCAACGGCAAGTTTCAGAAGCTGGTGCGCGGCTTCAGTGACCCGCCCGGTCTCGCCTGCCCGCGTTGCGGCAATACGGCGGTGCGCCGCGCGGTCTCGCGTTTCGCCACGCTCAAGTCGGAGGACGACCGTGTCGAAGCACTTGCCGATCCCTCAACCCTCGCCGGGCTCGATGAAAGTGACCCGCGCTCGATCGCGCGCTGGGCCAAGCGGCTCGGCAAAGAGCTCGGCGAGGACGCCGGCGAAGACTGGGACGAGATGGTCGACCAGATGCTCGAAGAAGAACTCACGGGCGAAGGCGGCGAGGAGGGCGAGGAGTCGCCCCGGGGCGTAAAGCAGGGACCGGACGATCTGGGATGGGGCTAGAACGTCGGTAGAGTATTCCGTTTCTGCTGCGGCGCAGCGAAGCCGCGCCGCAGCAGAAACCGTAATCTCCGGGGGCGCAGCCCCCGAGAAGCCCCCGAAGGGGGACTCTCTACCCACGTTCTAGTACCCGGGCACAGTGAAGCATATCTGAAAGGATAAACCATAACGTGTTCAAACGACTATTCGGCCGCGGCCAGGACGCGCCACGCAGCGAGGAAGAGGCGCAGGTCGAAGAGCAACAGGTCGTCCAGAGCCTCGAGAAGTCGCGCCAGGGCATCTTCGGGCGCATTGCGCAGATGTTCCAGAGCGACGAGCCGATCACTGATGAGCTGTGGGACGAGTTAGAGGAGGCGTTGATCCAGGGTGACGTGGGCCTGGAGACAACCCAGTACCTGGTCAACCGCACGATCGACCGCGTGAACCGCTACGGCACGAAGCGGGCCCGCGAGGCCCGCGAAATGCTCAAGGCCGAGATGGTGCGCGTCTTTCAGGAGCAGGTGCCGCCGCCGCCGGCAGTGACGCCCCGGCCCTACGTGGTGCTGGTGGTGGGCGTGAACGGCGCCGGCAAGACCACGCTGATCGCCAAGCTGGCCCATCGCTACAAGCACCGCTTCGGCAAACGGGTCCTGCTGGCCGCCGGCGACACCTTCCGCGCCGCCGCCACCGAGCAACTGGAGACCTGGGCGGAGCGGGCCGGCGTGCCCTGCGTGAGTCTCGGGCAGGGCGCCGACGCGGCGGCCGTCGTCTACAAGGCGATCGATGCGGCCCTGGAGCAGGACGTGGACGTGCTGATTGTCGATACCGCGGGGCGCCTGCAGGCCAAGTTCAACCTGATGCAGGAACTGGAGAAGGTACGCACCATCATCGGGCGCAAGCTCCCCGGCGCACCCCACGAGGTGATCCTGGTGATCGACGCCACCACCGGCCAGAACGGCGTGCTGCAGGCCAAGGCCTTCCTGAAGTCGGCTGGCGTCACCGATGTGGCCGTCACCAAGATGGACGGCACCGCCAAGGGTGGGATCGCCTTCGCTGTGGCCCAGGATATCGCGCGGCCCATCCGCTACCTCGGCACCGGCGAGAAGCTCGACGACCTGGCGCTCTTCGATGCCCAGGCGTTCGTTGATGCCTTGTTCGCCGATTCGCAGCCGTAGGCGTAGACCCGGGGGTGGGGGCTATTACTACAACGAGGGTTGTCATTCCTCCGGCTGTGATGCCATACCGAGACCCTTCGCTCCGGCTACGCCTCCGCTCAGGGTGACAGGCGTACAGCGTACTGATGCGGCAGAAGGCCAACCTTCGTTGTCGTACTATATCCGCTTTAGCGGCTTCAGCTCCAACGGTGTGTGGCGGCTTGCCCCGAGAAGCCCACGGCTCATAGGTATCAAAGATTAAACCGGGTAGTGCCGACTTCAGTCGGCCGCCGGCTCAGCCGACTGAAGTCGGCACAACGTCTACCCGTATGATTTCTTAAGACCCATGAGCCCTGGGAGCAGTCACGGGGTCGTATATGAGCGAGCGTACCTATGAGCGTTGAGTTTGTGAAGTGCCCGACCTGCAAGCAGAAGCTCGCCGTGCAGGACTACGTGACCGTCGGGACGCTGGTGGTATGCGCCAATGAACGCTGCGGCACCAGTCTGCGCATCGTCAGCCGCCGCCCGCTGCGCGTCGAGGTGGTGCCGGAGCCGGAGACCTACACGGTGGACTATCGGCCCGAGTCGTATGGGTAGTACAGCCTGCCGACCATGCCTTGCCGGTTGCGGTCTGTGCGCAGCCTGTCACCCAGGCATTCAAACCGGCAAAGGACGGGCCGGACGCTGTCCGAGCGTTCGTAGGGGGACGGCCGGTGCATGCCCGCACCGCGGTGGGGCGCGGGTCGCCGGGGCCGTGCCCGGACCCCGATACGGCCTGCGGGGCGCGGGGGTGGAGCGCCCCGCAAGCTGCCCGGAGCGCCCAAACCCACGCCCGGGGCGGATGATGCTCCTTGTCATCGCTGTGCTGGCGCTCACCGGCTGCATACTGATCAGCGGCGAGACGACGACCGTCGATCTGGTGGCGGGCGGCGGCAATCTCAGCACAACCTTTGTCAGCGCCGAGGGCGAGACGGAGCGCATCCTGGAGCTGGGCCAGCCGGATCTGGAGTTGCAGGTGATCGCGATGGTCGAGGTTACCTCGGGCGACCTGGAGCTGGCCCTGCTGCAGCCCGACGGCGCGGTGGCCTTTGTGGTGGCCTCACGCCCCGATACGCAGGTGACGCGCTCGGGGTGGGTGCGCACCGACGCAGCGGGCCGGTTGCGCTACCGCGTCAGCGCACGTGGCGCCCGCGACGGCGCCTTCCAGCTGTTCGTGGCGCCGTAGGCCGATCCGCTCGGCAGGTCCGGCTAGCCGCGGCCAAAGAGCGCCCAGGCCACGCCGAGGGCCAGCAGCGTATTGAAGACCGTCGCGCCCAGATAGACGCCGAGCGGACGCCAGCCAGCAGCGCGGATCTCGCTGAAGGTGATGTCCCAGCCGATGCTGATGAAGGCCAGGGTCAGCGCCCACTGGCGCAGGGCGTTGATGTCGGCCACCTGCGCTTTGTTCAGCAGCCCGGCGCTCACGATCAGCGAGGCCAGAAAGAAGCCGAGGACGAACTTCGGGAAGCGCTGCCAGATCAGCGCGGCACTCGGCCGCTCGCCCTGCTGGCCCTCTTCACGCATCACCCAGTAGGTGGCGAGCAGGAAGGCGACCAAGCCCATCAGGGCGTTCTGGGCCAGCTTGACGATCGAGGCGATCTGCACTGCTTCCTCGCCATAGATCGTGCCGGCGCCAACCACGGCAGCGGTGGTATCGATGTTGCCGCCGAACCAGGCCCCGGCCCACTGGGCCGAGAGCCCGAGGCTCGCGGCGACGACCGGCAGCAGGATCATCAGGGGCAGCGACACCAGGATCACCAGCGTCGTCACGTAGGCCAGCTGCTCCTTCCTGGCAAGCACAGCACCAGTAGCCGCGATCGCCGCCGAGACCCCGCAGACGGCAACGGCGGCTGAGAGTACGGCCCGCAGCTTTTTGTCGAGCTGAAACAGCCCGCCCAGCCACCAGGTGAAGAAAAAGACCGCCGTGATCATCACGGCGGCCTGGATGAGTCCGCGCAGCCCGACGCTGAGGATCTGGGTGAGGTTGACGCTGACGCCGAGCAGCACCAGGCCGGTCTTGAGGAAGAACTCGGTGCGAAAGGCGCCACTGAGGCGCGCCTTCAAGCCGGTGGCGGTCGCCACCAGGTTGGCGCCCAGGCCGAGCAGGGCGGCCCAGATCGGGTACTCCAGCTCGCGCGGGGCCTGCTTGACGATCTGATTGGTCAACAGGGCCAGCCCGATCAACAGGGCAGCCGAGATGACCAGGTACGGGAGCGGGCTTCGCTGATCCGTCCGGCTGAGCGATTCTGCCTGTGCCATACGATGCCTCCTTCTGCCTACCAGGGCACGCCCGCGATCACGCCGAGCATGACCAGGGCGATGAGGGTCGCCCCACAGATGACCGCCCACCAATCCTCGGAGATCCGCCGCCACCACGGAACCATCCCGGCTTGCTGCTCTGTGCTCACGCTGAACCTCCTCCTCGGGATCGCGAGATCACGCCGGTAGACGTGCGCCCGCTACGATACCACGAATCGCGGGCGAGCAATCACCCCGGAGATCTCCGCATCTCACTGCAGCGCCACGCCGTTGCGCTCCAGTTCGCGTGAACGGTCGCCGCCGGCGGCGAGCACGGCCCTGACGGCCGCGTGGGGCAGGGCGATCAGCGCCAGCGGGCTCACGGCGACCACGCTAGCCAGCGGCGCGCTGCCGCGCAACAGCTCGCGCTCGCCAAAGAGCTCGCCTGGCCCCAGGCGCGCCACGACCTGAGGCTCTGCCCCGTCGGCGCGCCGTACCACCGCAGCCTTGCCTGCGACAATCACGTAGAGGCGACCGTCTGGCTGGCCCTGGCGGATGACCAGGCTGCGTGGCGGCGCCTGCAGCTGCTCGGCGACGGTGGCGAGCTGGCGCAGCGTGGCGCGGGGCAGGTGCTGAAAGAAGGGCGCTCGCTCCAGGGCGCGCAGGGTGTCCGCTACGGCCAGGCTCGCGGCGACACCTGGCGCGGCCTGGCGCTGGAGCTGCGCGAGCTCGGCGCTACTCAGGAAGAGAAGGGTGGAATCGACACTGGCGCGGTACTCGTGGGCCGGGCCGGACGCCCCGGCTTCGCCGGCGCCGAAGCACGCGCCGCGGTGAAGCTCGGCCACCACCTGCCCGTCTTGCTTGAGGACCACCTCGCCCGCCTCGATGATCCAGAGCCCCGGCGCGGGCTGGCCCGTGGCGAGGATGCGTGTGCCGGCGGGCAGGCGCCGGCGCTCCAGGGCGCTGGCCAGAGTCTGTAGCTCGCCGTCGTCCCAGGCGGCGAACTGGTCGACCGCGCGCAGCAGGCGCAACCGGGCCGCGCGGGCGTCGCCGAAGCTCCGCGAGAGCGCGCGCGCCCAGGGCGTGTTAGGGAAGCAGCGGCGGTCGGCGGCCTCGCGCTCGGGCCAGGGCAGGGCGTCGTAGGCGGCCTGGATGGCGTGGCGGGCGAAGGTGAGGCCGGCCAGTTCTTCGACTACGGCCACGGCGTAGCGCAACACCTCGGCGTAGCGCGCGCCCTGCAGATCGAGCGGCGCGGCGGCGAGGGTGGCCCCGATGCGCGCCTCGTCCCGGTCGAGGGTCACCTCCCAGTTGGCAGTCGCGGCCAGCACGTCCATCCGGTCGTCGAGCGCGCGGGTGCGCCGGGCGCCGTGGTGGGCACGCAACACCCGGTAGAGGCCGGCGTAGGTGAAGCGGAAGGCCCGCTGAAGCCGCTCGACCTCGCCCGTGGCCGGCTCCAGCGGCCAGGTCGGCCCGCGGGGGAGCTGGCGCAGGGCCACCAGGTGCGAGCACCAGGCGGCCGTCCACAGGCCGGAGGCCAGCACCACCGCCGCCAGGGCGGACGGCGTATTGCGCTGGGCCGGGAGTAGCTCCAGCACATAGGCTACGATCTGTGCGGCGATGCCGAACCAGAGCAGCAGCCAGCTCCAGAGCAGTCGCGAGTCGCTCAGGCTGCTCACCAGGGGCAGCAGTAGGGCCAGGGCGACGGCGCCACCGTAGACCGGGGCGGCGTTGAGCACGAGCAGGGCGAAGGGCGCGCCGGGCTGTGCCGCCTGGACCAGCCCGATGGTCATGCCGCCGGCCAGGAAGGCCAGGGCCAGCAGCAGCGCGCTGCCGGCCAGGTGCAGCGGTGGCGCCTCGCGCAAGTCCACGGCGAGCAGCGTGACGAAGCCGGCGAAGAGCAGCAGGGCGAAGCCCAGGTTCTGCAGCAGTGACCAGGCGAGGCCGTAGGCGGGGAAGAGCAGCAGCCCGGCCAGAGCGACGAGCTCGATCACCGTTACGGCCAGGAAGCAGTCGAGGGCGCGGGCCACACTGGCCCCGCGGTAGTCGGCGTGGAGGGTGAGCTGGGCGGCCAGCGCCATCAGCCAGAGTAGCGGGGCGATCAGGGCTGTCGCAGGCGTGAGCCCGAACTGCAGCGGGAGCGTGGCCAGCGCTCCGGCCAGGAGCGTGAGCATGGCCGCCACCAGGGCGGGACTGCGCCCGTAGCCGCGGCGTGCCACCCAGGCTGCCGCGCCAGCCACCAGCCACCACGCGGCGAGCAGCAGGCCGAGCGCCAGCGGCGCCACGACGCCGATGACGATCACGCCGGCGACGAGGCGGCTGAGCCATCCGCCCGCCCAGAGTTCGCCGATCACGCGTGCCAGGTGGGCCTGCCAGAAGCCCAGGGCCAGCACGATCGCCAGGGCGGTGTAGGCCGCCGCAAGCAGCCCGTAGAGCGCGTAGATCCGCTCCTCGTGGTCGAGCGGGGTCCGGCTGCGCAGCTTCTGCCACAGCGGGCCGCGAATGACGGCCAGGGCGTCGCGGCGGAGATTGGGCATACGCAGCCAGTCACTGAGGATGTGGTAGCCATCGAGCTCGAGCAGCGGGTTGAGGTTGCAGAGCGCGGCCAGGAAGCCGGCCAGTGCCAGTTTGTAGGCGGCTGCGCCGGGGGGGCCGGCGGGAAGCGTGGCCGCCGCGAGCGCCGCCGCCGAGCCCACCGCCAGGTCGCAGAGTGGCCCGGCGAGCGCGACGGTCATACGCGCGCGGCGCCCGGCCAGCCACATATCGCTGGTGTCAACGAAGGCGGCCGGCATGCCGTAGTAGATCATCACGCCGCCCCGTGGGACGCGCCGCCCGAAGTGCTTGACAGCCAGCGCGTGCGCCAGTTCGTGCAGCACAAAGGAGACGAGCAGGGCGGCCCACAGGCCCAGCAGACTGGCCACGGTATTGTCGACGTTGATCAGCGCGTAGTGGCCACCCCTGGCAACCAGCGTGAATGCCACCAGGCCGGCGAGGATCAGTACGGCCAGCACCACCAGGAACGGCCGGCTGAAGAGTATCCAGCCGCCGCCGCGGTACAACGCGCCGACCACGGCATCGATGCCGCTGATCGGGAAGGCGTGAGCGCGCAGCGCACCGGCGATCCAGCGACCCCGGCGCTGCAGGCTGCCGCGCTCAAGGCGGTCGCGCAGCCCGTGGTAGAGCTCGGCCGGCCGGTCGTTCAGGAAGCCGCCCCGGCGCAGGCTCTCGACCAGCCCCGCCACCGGCAGGAGCCGGCCGAAGCGGGTGAAACCCAGCAGCGCCAGCTGCTCAACCGTCTGCGTGCCGTCCATAGCGGCCCATAGCTCGCCCTCGGCCGGGGTCAGGCGCAAGTAGCCGCCAGCCGGACTGCGCAGCGCCAGGTAGTCTGCGCCGTCCTCGCTCAGCTGCGCTGTGGCCACCCCGGCGACCGGTTGGGGCCGGTAGTGGCGCGGGTCGACACGCCGGGCCAGTTCTGCCCACAGCCCCGTCTGCGCGCGCTCGGCGTCTGCCGGTTCGGCCACACGGTGGGCCAGGCCGGTGTAGAGGCTGTCCCTTGCGCCCGGCGCACCGGCGCGGGCGGCCAGCCTGGCCCAGAGGCCCCGCTCGGCCGAGCGGGGCGTGGCCGTGCCGCGCGCCGGAATGCTAATGCCACGTGCCACCACGAGCCTCCCACGCAGACGCTTTCATCTGATTCTCATCAACGAGCGAGAACCAGAAATCCGGCGACAACGTCATGGTACACAGAACTACCGTTTTCGGCTCGGACCAGTGGCGAGTGATACCAGTTGTGCCCTGCAGGGCCCTGAGCGGCTTAGACTACAACGTAGGGTGTCATTCCGAGCCCTTCGCGGAGGTTCGCCTGAGCCCTTCGCTTCGCTCAGGGTACACTCCGCCGAAGGGCTCAGGGTACACTCCGCGAGGAATCCCGGCGGTGATGTCATCCCGAGACCCTTCGCTTCGGCTACGCCTCCGCTCAGGGTGACAGGTGTACGGTGTAGTGATGCGGCAGAAGGCCAACCTTCGTTGTAGTATTATACCAATTACCTGTGAACATCCGGCATTGTCACCCCGAGCAGAGCGAGGGGTCTTGCGCGACCCGCTCAGATTCCTCGCTGCGCTC
>DAOUBZ010000194.1:0-2086 GCA_034432515.1 Chloroflexaceae bacterium
GAGCGCAGCGAGGAATCTGAGCGGGTCGCGCAAGACCCCTCGCTCTGCTCGGGGTGACAATGCCGGATGTTCACAGGTAATTGGTATAACGGGGTAATCATGCAGCGTATCGGCGAGATCATCGAATCCTCAACCACCCGCTTCACGGCCGGGGCCTACGAACTGCTGGCCGCGCCGCCCTTCGGTGCCCTGGTGCGCGCGGTGACGCGCAGCGAGCGGCTCGCGATCTACGGCCTGGTCTACGAGATCCGCACCGGCAGCCGTGAGCCCGGTGGACGGGCGATCGTCCGTGGCCGTACCTACAGCGGGCGCGAGCTGTACGACGCGGAGATCTACACCGAGAATCCCGACCTCGCCGAGGTGCTGCAGACCGAGTTCTCCGCGCTCACCGTCGGCTTCTCTGAGGATGGGACGATCTACCAGTACCTGCCGCCCCAGCCCCCACCGGTGCACTACTCGGTCTACGGCTGTGACGCGGCCGAACTGGCCGGCTTCGCCGCCCATAGCGACTTCTTCCGCGCCGTGCTCTTTGCCCCCCACATCCCCAGCGACGAACTGCTGGCCGCCACCATCCGTGCTGCCGCGCGCGCCCGCCCCGCTAGCCGCGACTACCTGGTGCAGGCCGGGCGCGAGCTCGCCGGCCTGCTCAAAGACGATTACGACCGCCTCACCGCGCTGCTCCGCCGCATCCGGCCGTGACACCAGACGCTGACCGCCAGCCGCGTGGGCCCGCGCGCGCAGCCATAATGCCCGCCCGCCTGCGCTCACTGCTTCAGGCCTTGCGCGGTGACCTCGCCGCCCTGGTCGTCCTCACCGTGCTCACGCTGGCTGTGGCTTACCCGGCGGCGCTGCAGCCGCGCACCCGTGTGATCGGTTGGCCCGGCGACAATCTTCAGCACGTCTATGCCGTCGGCTGGATGGCCCAGGCACCGCTGCTCGGGCGCTCGCCATTCGTCGACCCACGGCTGAACTTCCCCGATGGCCTCCAGTTGATGACCACCGACCTGGCCTACCTGAGCAACCTGGCTGTGGCGCCCGCCACCTGGCTGTTCGGACCGGTCTTCGGCTACAACCTGATCATCCTGGCGAGCCTCCTGCTCTCCGGGTATATCGCCTACCGCTGGGTGCTGCAGCTCACGGGGAGCCGCGCCGGTGGGCTCGTGGCCGGGGCGGCTTTCCTGCTCATACCCTACCGGATCGCCCACGCCTATGGGCACCTGCAGCTGGTGGTCACCTTCCCGCTGCCGCTCTACTACTGGGCCCTCGATGGCGCGCTGCGGGCCGAGCGGGTCTCAACCTGGCCCTGGGCCAGACTCGCCGCGGCCACGCTGCTGCTGAGCGCCACCTCACAGTACTACCTGGTGATTGGCCTGGTGGGCGCCGTGGCCTACGGGTCGCTCAGTCTGCCTGCGATTGGCCCGTGGGCAAGCTTGCGGCGCGGGGCCGCCGCGGTCCTGGCCTCCGGGGTGGGCGCGCTGGTGGGCGCGCTGCCCTACCTGGCGGCCCTGAGCAGCCGTTCGTTCACGCCCTACCAGGTTGCGGAGACCCGCATCTGGTCGGCCGATCCGCTGAATTTCCTGCTGCCCGCACCCTATCACCCCATCTGGGGCCAGTTCATCGCCGCCGCGCGCCCCGAGCCGTACTGGATCGAGAAGGGGCTGTACGTGGGCATCGTCGCCCTGGGCCTCGCCAGCTACGCGCTCGTGGCCGGGCGCGTGACGCTGTGTGGACGGGCCGCACCCTGGGCCGCAACCGCCCTTGTCGGCCTGGTCTTTGCCCTCGGCACCGACCTGCACCTCGCCAACGTCCCGCTCAGCCCGGACGCGCCGATCTGGCTGCCCGCCTACTACCTGGGGCAGTTGCCGGGGCTGAGCCTGATGCGGGTCTGGGCGCGCTTCGGGGTACTCACGATCCTGTTTGTCGCGCTGCTGGCCGGGGGTGGGGCCGCCGCCCTGGTGCGCCGGGCTGGCCCGCGCGCGGTGCCGGTGGGCGTGACGCTGCTGCTGCTCACTGTGCTCGACATGGCCCCTGGCCGGCTGCCGAGCGCACTGATCGGCCCGCGCCCCGCCGATCGCTGGCTCGCCGC
>DAOUBZ010000195.1:0-4943 GCA_034432515.1 Chloroflexaceae bacterium
GCCAGCTATGTTGGCACATCGCAACGCCAGAATCCAGCCCCCTCCCCTGGCAGGGGAGGGGGTAGGGGGGTGGGGTATATCGTAGGGCGCCGATGGGTGCTGAAAAACGCTACCCCTGAGAGGGCCTGAACCGCGGCGCGTTTGCCCCGGCAGGGCCAGACAACCCTCAATCCGCCATGGTCGCGCTGCCACTGGCCGACTTGCCGTTGATCTTGGCCATGTCGGGCATGGGCAGGATGTCGGGGTAGGCGCTGCTGCCGTGCTCGAAGGCATCGAGCCCGGCCTCCTCCTCCTCAGCGCTGACTCGCAAGCCAACGGTGGCTCGAATGGCGCCAAAGAGGATGAACGTTGTGGCGAGGGTCCAGACGGCGCAGGCGACGACACCGATCAGCTGGGTGATCAACTGGCTGAAGCCGCCGCCACTGAAGAGACCGCCCTCGATCGCAAAGAGCCCGACCGCCAGCGTGCCCCACACGCCATTGACCATATGCACCGGCACTGCGCCGACCGAGTCATCGATCTTCAGCCGATCCAGCACCGGCGTGGAGAAGACGATCAACGGGCCGGCCACCAGGCCGATGATCACCGAGGAGAGCGGCGAGACGAAGGCGCAGCCGGCGGTGATCGCCACCAGGCCGCCGAGCGCGCCGTTGAGCGTCGAGCCCAGGTCGGGCTTGCCATTGCGGATCCAGTGCACCGCCATGGCCGAGAACGCGCCGGCCGCCGCCGCGATGTTGGTATTCGCCGCGATCAACGCGATCGCGTCGGCGCTACTGCCAATCGCTGCCAGCTGGCTGCCGGGGTTGAAGCCGAACCAGCCCAGCCAGAGGATGAACACGCCCAGCGTGCCAAGCGCGGCCGAGTGGCCGGGGATCAGGTTGACCTGGCCGTTCGGGCCGTACTTGCCGATGCGTGGCCCCAGCAGCCATGCGCCCACCAGCGCGGCCCAGCCGCCCACGCTGTGCACCACCGTGGAGCCGGCAAAGTCCTTGAAGCCCAGTTCAGCCAGCCAGCCCCCGCCCCAGACCCAGTGGCCAAAGACCGGGTAGATCAGACCCGAGATCACAATACTGTAGATCAGATAGGCCACAAACTTCGTGCGCTCGGCCATCGCACCCGACACGATGGTGGCCGCCGTTGCCGCGAAGACCAGCTGGAACAGCCAGAAGGCCATCACCGGGACAGTGCCGACATCGCCCTCGACGCCACTCAGGAAGAAGTGGCTGAGTCCGATGAACGGCGTACCCTCACCGAACATCAGGCCGTAGCCAATCGCCCAGAAGGCCAGCGTGCCCATCACGAAGTCGATGAAGTTCTTCATCATGATGTTGATGGTGTTCTTCGACCGCGTGAAGCCAGCCTCGACCAGCGCAAAGCCGGCCTGCATGAAGAAGACCAGGAACGCTGCCAGCAGCACCCAGACCGTATCGATGCCACGCACAACGTCAGCCATCGTTGGCTCATCTTGCGCGAACGCCCGACCGCTGAAGGCCAGCATCAGGCCGAAGACGCACCCCAGAACCGCCAGCCAGCGACCACGGAACAGCCCTTTCATCGTCGTCTCCTCACGTCCGGTGTAGTACCAGGGCTGTCCACACACGCAGAAGCGGCCTTGCAGCGTCTTGATGGCTGCAATGCCGCTTTCAATGTGCGCACGCGAATGATCGGCCTATGGCCCGATGGCCGTCTTCGCCGTTCGGGCCCGCCGGGCAGCGGCGCCGGGTCGTTTCTTGCCCTGGTATGGGAAGAATCCCCCTGATTTTAGCGGGGAGCTTGCCACCCGGCTAGATGCGATCGTACCGAAATTTTGCCATCCGCGCTTGGATGCTTTGCACAGAGTGCGCTTAGAGCAGCGCCGACATGAGCCGGGTGAGGTTCTCGAAGAGCCGGTTGTGCAGTGGGCGTTGCAGCCAGCTGTCGAGCTCGATCGCGCGTGAGCGGGCGTGGTAGCTCGCCTCGGCCTGGCGCAAGTCAGCCACGACGTTCGGGTCGTAGCAGAGCAGGGTGACTTCCAGGTTCAGTTCGAACGAGCGCATGTCCATATTGCTCGAACCGATCACGGCGATATCGTTGTCGATGCTGATTGTCTTGGTATGCAGCAGGGTTGGGGCACGGTAGAGGCGGATCTTCACCCCGGCGCGCAACAACTCCTCGTAGTAAGATCGCTGGGCATAGGCCACCAGGAACTGGTCCTGAGCCTCGGAGTTATAGATCGTCACGTCGACGCCGCGCAGCGCGCTGCTGACCACGGCCATCATCAGCGCCTCGTCGGGCACGAAGTAGGGGTTGCAGATCACCAGTTTGTGGCGGCTGGCGTGGATCAGGTCAACAAAGAGGCGCAGGTTATTCTCGCGCTCGAAGCCCGAGCCGCTGGGCAGCACCTGGCAGAGCGATGTGCCGCCGGGCGTGAACTCGATCGCCAGTGCCGGATCGTCCGACTGGCTGAGCCGGTCGCCGGTCTCGGAGAACCAGTCGGCGCGAAATACGGCGTCGAGCGCGTCGGCGGCGGGACCGCGCACGCGGGCCATCAGTTCGTCGTAGTGAATGGCGTCGCGGCGATGATATCTGCGATCGATGAGGTTGAACGAGCCGGTGTACGCCACCTCGCCATCGATCACGACGATCTTGCGGTGATTACGCAGGTCGGGCCGGTTAACATCATCGAGCCGGTAGAGCGGGAGCATCGGGTAGGCGCTGATGCCGGCGGCCTGCATGCGGCGCAGGGTGGCGCGGTAGGGCGGATACTTGCGGCTGCCCACCGGGTCGTAGAGCACGCGCACCGGGATCCCACGGGCGACAGCGCGCTCCATCGCCTGAAAGCAGGCCTCGGTCGCTTCGTCGGCGATCAGGATGTAGAACTGGATGTGAACGAAACGCCGGGCGCCATCGATGTCGGCCGCGATCCGCGCCAGGATGTCGTCGTAATCGGTGAGGATCTCGACGCGGTTGTCGGCCATCGCGGGCAGTGCGCCGAGTGCAGAGCTCAGGTTCACAAAGGGCTGGTAGCGGTGCTCTACCGCGGGGGCAAGCAGCGGCCGCACCTGTGGGTCGGCCTTCGCCTCGCCAATGAACTGCTTGATATAGCTGTTGACCTCTTGTTGCAGCGCACGTCGCCGCGCCGAGAGCTTCGGCGAGCCGATCAGCAGGAAGACGATCAGCCCGAGCCACGGTAGGGCGAAGATCAGCAGCAGCCAGGCCGTCGCCGAGGAGGGCTTGCGGTTGGTCGGCACGATGAAGAGCATCACAAAGGGGATGATCCAGCTGATGATCGTTAACGCAATGACGATCAGGTACACGGCAGAAGACATGTGGCGCTCCGACACTTGCCAGCGACCGGCTCCGGGGCTTGCTGTGCGCGACCTGCTGCAGGCTGTCATCATAACACACGCGCCGTGAAGAAACATCCACATAGAATCGGCGCAATGGTTACGGTTTTTCACTGGTCAGCCACTTGTGACATTTATACAATATGGGCCACAAGCAGCTGGCACGTGTGCCGCTTGAAAGTAAGGAGTAGGTACGGCTATGGAAGGCGTAACCGTTCCCCTGGCGTTGCAGGACTACATGACGGTCATCTTCTCCGCCCTTGGTCTGGCCATCCTCACCCGGATGATCTATCACCTCGACCAGACGCTGGGGCGCATGGCACTGATCGGCAGCGCGCTGATCGTCCTCGGCGGCTTTCTGAAGGCCACTGGCAAGCTGCTCACCGCCGCCGGCGGCCCCGATCTCGCCCTGCTGCATCAGGGGCTGTTCCCGCTGGTTGCCCCTGGCTTCGTCCTGGTGGCCTGGTCGCTCTACCACATCCGCCGCGTCTTCCGCGAGCAGCCGCCGCTGGGTCGCCCGTGGCTGGTTCCGCTGCTGGCGATTGCGCTGTTTGCCGCCAGCTCGATCGCCCTGGGCGTGGCCGGCGGGCCGTGGAAGGTGCCGCTGATCCTGCTGGCGACGATCGGCAACATCGGCATGCTGGTGATGCTCATCCTCGCTGCCTGGGGCCGCAAGATGTGGTTCACCGGGGCGCTCTTCGTGATTACCATGGTCGTAGTGCTGCTGATGTCGCAGTTGGCGAATGTGCCGGATATGCCGATCGGCATGATCTGGTTTGAGCAGATCAGCCAGACGATCGCCCAGATGCTGTTTGCCATCGGCGCCTGGAACTATAGCCAGAAGATCGAGGCGACCTACGGGCGCGCGGTGGCCGCGCAGCCGATCTGAGGGTCGTGGCGCGCCGGTCCTGCGATCGCCCCCGTGGCGAGTAGCGGGAGCGCAACGGCAGGCAAAGGCATGTTTACCGCTCCTCCACCTGTTCTGCGCCTATACTCAGCCCAGGCAAGCGGACCAGAACACCTCTGAGAGGAGCGGAGATGTGTCCTCAGTGGTCACGGCGAGCCGTGTGTCTAGTGCTGTCCGTTGGCTTGTCCGCCGCTGCGCTGGCCGGCTGTACCACCGGAGCTGCCGCGATTGTCCCGCCCGACCCGCCGGTTGCGCCGACTGCCGCTGGCGACCCGGCCAAGGGCCAGACGATCTTCAACGGCCAGGTGGCGATTGCCGGCTTCGTGGCCTGTGCCGGCTGCCACGCGGTTGATCCAGCCGCCGGGCCGGGCATTGGCCCCAATCTCGCCGCCATTGCCCGGGTGGCGAACGAACGGGTCGCGGGCCTGACAGCACCCGAGTACATCGAGCGCTCGATCCGCGTGCACGATGAGTACGTTGTCCCGGGCTACGCCCCCGGCGTCGCCCGATCGATGCGGGGGGCGGAGTTCGGCGAGGTGCTCAGCGACGAGCAGGTGGCGGCCCTGGTTGCCTACCTGCTGGCCCTGCCCGAGCCCGTGGCCGCCGCCACGCCGCCCCCCGCGACTGCCAGCGCCACGCCAAGCACCAGCGCAACACCAGGCGTGACGGCGAGCGCGACGGCGAGTGCAACCGCGGCATCCAGCGCCACG
>DAOUBZ010000196.1:0-16844 GCA_034432515.1 Chloroflexaceae bacterium
CGGGCGCGGCCCAGCAGCCCCGTGGTCCGGCCAGCCACCCGAGCACCCCCCCGGCCCCCCGTGAGCGCGGCGTGCCCAACGGCCCCCGCGAACTGGGCTTCTTCGCCGGCCAGCGCGTGCGCCACGGCACCTTCGGTGAGGGCGTCGTCGTCAGTAGCCGCCTGATTGATGGCGATGAGGAGGTGACGGTGAGCTTCGCCGACCGCGAGCGCCGCCTGCTCGCCAGCTTCGCCCGGCTGGAGCGACTTGCCTAGCGCCGCAACTGCTCCACCAGAAACTCGTGCAGCGCCCGCGCCGCCGGCGAGGCTACCCGGTCACCCCGCCAGACGATGCCCAGCGTGCGCGTGAGATCCTGATCCGTGACCCGCAGCGCCACCAGGTCCGGCGCGTTCTGCACGGCCAGCCGCGGCACCAGCGCAACCCCGATGCCGGCCGCCACAAAGCGGAGCAACGTGTCCGTCTCGCCGCCGTCCAGCACTACCCGGGGGACGAAACCAGCCTTCTGGCAGGCGCTGAGCGTCGCCTCGCGCAGTTCGTAGTTCTGCGGCGAGAGCACCCACGGCTCCTCCCGCAGATCGGCGATCGCCACCGTCTCACGGGCCGTCAGGGCGTGTTCCCGCCAGACGGCTACCACCATCTCTTCGGTGAAGAGCGGCACCACCGTCAGATGCTCATCCTCGACCGGCAGCGTCACGGCCGCGACATCGATCAGCCCCGTTTCCAGCAGGTCGAGCAGGGTCTGCACCCCGGCCTCGTGGAAGCGCAGTTCGATCCCCGGGTATTGCCGGTTGAAGGCCGCCAGCACCGGTGGGAGCAACTGCATCCCAACCGTCGGTGGCGTCCCGACGGCGGCGCGGCCACGGCGCAACCCGATCCGCTCGGCCATCTCCGCGCGCGCCGCATCCACCTGGGCCATCACCGCGCGGGCGTGGGGTAGCAAGGCCTCGCCTGCCTCGGTCAGTCGCACGTTGCGGCCCACCCGGTCGAAGAGGGCGATCCCGAGCTCCTGCTCCAGCTGGCTGATCTGCTTGCTCAGTGCCGGCTGGGCGATGTGCAACTCGGCCGCCGCTCGCGTAACGTGTGAGTGACGCGCCACTGCTTCAAAGTAGCGCAGGTGTCGTAGCTCCATATGCTCTGACGGCCTCAATCGGCTCCCGGCCTCGTCCCACGCGGTACGCGCGCGACCCACTATGCGCCACGTGTAGCCGCGCGCATTGCCTCAAGTATAACAGATTGACCATGGGCAACATGCTATAATGCCGGCGAATAATCAATTCCGATCTTCCGAGGTATCAATATGCGTCGTCTGCCCCTGGTCTTCGCCGTGCTCCTCGGTCTGCTGCTCGTCCTCGCGGCGCCCGCAACCGCCGCCCCGAGCTCAATCGTGCAACCCGCCATCGGCAGCGCCTTCGCCTTCTTCCCCGAGACCGGGCACAACATCGGTATGCCGATCAAGAGCTACTTCGAGGCCAATGGCGGGGTTGCGACCTTTGGCATGCCGCTCACCGAGTTGATCGTTGGCGCCGATGGCCTGCAGGTCCAGTACTTTGAGCGGGCCCGCTTCGAGTTCCGACCCGGCGCGCCACCCGGCGCACGGGTCAGTATCACCCGCGCCGGCGCCCTGCTCAGCGCCGGTCGCTCCGATCCGCCCTTCCAGTGGCTCGCCGCCTCGCCTGACCCGGAGCGAACCTTCTTCCCCGAGGCCGGCCATACCCTCGGCGGCGCCTTTGGCTGGTTCTGGCAGACGCGCGGCGGCCTGGCCACCTTCGGCTACCCGATCTCCGAGGAGTTCGTCGAGTACGATCCGGCCTCCGGCCAGGAACGCCTTGTCCAGTACTTCGAGCGCGCCCGCTTTGTCTATCACCCGGAAAACGCCGGCGCCGCCGATGAGGTAACGCTGAGCCCCCTCGGGCGCATGCTGCTTGAGCAGGACCCCATCGCCCTTGCCGCGACCGCCCCCGCGCGCCCCATCCAGTTCCTCGGCGAGGCCTCGACCAACTTCTCCACCTCGTCCACCGAGCGGGTCACCAACATCGCGCGCGCCACCGCACTCGTTGATGGCTACGTGGTGCCGGCCGGCGCTGAGTTCTCCTTCATCGCCACCGGCGACTTCTCCGAGGCCAATGGCTTCGTCGAGGGCTATGCGATCGTCGGCGGGCGCCTGGAGCGCGTCCTTGGCGGCGGCCTCTGCCAGGTCTCCACCACGCTCTTCCGCGCCGTCTCCAATGCGGGCCTCGCCGTCACCCGCCGCGTGCCCCATAGCCACATTGTCTATTTCTACGACGATGTGATCGGCTTCGATGCCACGGTGTTCACCCCCAGCGTCGATTTTCGCTGGCGCAATGATACTGCTGGCCCCGTTTATATCGTCGGGATAACCGATAC
Source organism: Chloroflexaceae bacterium (assembly GCA_034432515.1). Taxonomy (GTDB): domain Bacteria; phylum Chloroflexota; class Chloroflexia; order Chloroflexales; family Chloroflexaceae; genus JACAEO01. Next base: position 2,386 of record DAOUBZ010000196.1, read on the forward strand.
GGCCAACGCCCGCCTCACCTTCCAGCTCTACGGCACCAGCGACGGGCGCAGCGTGCGCTACGAGGGACCGGTCAAGAAGAACTGGAAGCAGCCCGGCGCCGCTGTCTGGCAGTACGATCCTAGTCTGCCCAGCGGCGCCGTCCGCCAGCTGGTCCGCGGCCGGCCCGGTGTCGATGTGACGTTGACCCGGATCATCACCTTCCCCAACGGGCAGGTGTGGCGCGACCCCTACGTCACCCGCTATACGCCTTGGGAGGATTTCTTTGCCTACGGCCCTGGCGTGACCCCGCCCCGCGGGGTCACCGTCCTCGCACCCAAACGGTAGTACCAACCTCCAGCCTATGACCATGCACCTTCCACCCCTGATCACCGAACGCAAGCTGGTCGAGCCCATCTGGGGCGGTACGCGCCTCGCCGCCTGGCTGAATCTGCCCGAGCCGCGCCCGGCCCACCTCGGCGAGAGCTGGCAGGTCTACGATACTAATCGCGTCGTAGGCGGGCCGTTTGCCGGCGCCACCCTTGGCGAGCTGGCCCGCGCGTACGGCGTAGCCCTGGTGGGCAGCCGCACCGTCGCGCGCTACGGCGCCGATCTCCCGCTGCTCGCAAAGTTCATCGACGCCGCCGATCGCCTCTCGATCCAGGTTCACCCCGATGATGCCTATGCCCATAGCGTCGAGGCCCATACCGGCTTCCACGGCAAGACCGAGGCCTGGTACATCATCGATGCCGTCCGTGGCGCGACCGTCACCTACGGGCTCAAGCGCCCCAGCACGCGCGACGAGTTCGCCGCCGCGGTCGCAGCCGGCGCCGTCGAGGAGTTGATGGCCAGCCTGCCGGTCGCCCCCGGCGATGTGGTCTTCGTCCCCGCCGGCACCCTCCACGCGATCAATGCCGGGATTGTGCTCTTCGAGATCCAGCAGAAGTCCGACCTGACCTATCGCGTCTACGACTATGGCCGCCGCGATGCGAAGACCGGCCAGCCCCGCGAGCTGCACCTCGAGCAGGCGCTCGCCGTGAGTCGCTTCGGCCCGGCCCCCGATGGTATGGTGCGGCCGCTCGCCCTGGCCGCCGGGCGCGACTTGCTGGTTGCCTGTCCCTCCTTCGCCCTCGAGCGCTGGCAGGTCGCCGGGCAGGCCAGGCTCAGCGTCGATCCTGGCAGCTTCGAGATCCTGACCGTGCTTGCGGGCGCCGGTTCGCTAACGCCAGAGCGCCCGGCTAGCGAGCGCTCCACGCTGCAGCGGGGCGTCTCTCTCGTGCTGCCCGCCAGTCTCGGCGCCTGTCGCCTGGACGGCGAACTGACCGTGCTGCGCGCCTACGTGCCCGATCTGGATGTGCTCACCGCCGCAGCCCGCGCTGCCGGTCACGACGAGCCGCGTATCGCTGACGTGATCCGCGCCGCAGCCGCACCATAGGGATGGCCATTCCAAACACCCGTCGCTTCTTCGTCGCACCCGAGCTGCTGCACAACGATCCGCTGCGCCTCAACGATCCCGACCTGGTCCACCAGCTTGGCCGGGTCCTGCGTCTGTCCCCCGGAGACCGGGTGCTGCTGCTCGATGGCGCGGGCACCGCGGCTGAGGTGCAACTGCTGGCCATCCGGCGCGACGAAGTGACGGGCACCGTGCTCAGCCGCGGGCCGGCGGGTGGTGAGCCACCCCTGGCGCTGACCATCTACCTGCCGCTGATCCGGCCAGAGCGCTTCGAGTGGGCACTGCAGAAGTGCGTCGAGCTGGGTGCGCAGCGGCTCGTGCCACTGCACTGCGCCCGCTCGCTCGCCGCCGACCGTGCCGATGCCCGCCGGCTCGCCCGCTGGCGTCGCATCGTGCGCGAGGCCGCCGTGCAGGCCTGCCGCGGCGTGCTCCCCCAACTCGACGAGCCGCTGCCCTTCGCCGCAGCCTGTGCCGCCGCGAGCCAGCACGGGCTGGCCCTGCTGCTCTGGGAGGGCCAGGCGCCCCATCTGCGCCAGGCCCTGCGCAGCCTGGCCGGCCAGCAGCACCCCACGCTCCAGCTACTCAGCGGCCCCGAAGGCGGTATCACCGCCGAGGAGCTGACACTCGCCCACCAGCGTGGTATCATGCCCGTATCTCTCGGCCCGCGCACCCTGCGCGCAGAAACCGCCCCGGTCGTCGCGGCCGCCGCGGTTATGTACGAATTGGAGCTGTAGCATGGTTCGCACCTCGCGCGCTATCACCCTCGGGGCCAGCGTTGCACTCCTGGTCGGCGTTCTCGCCTTCGCGGCCGGTTGGGCCGCGGCCCGCATCGTCGGCACCACCCCCGTCGACACCGTCATCGCCAGCCTCTTCAGCCGCGAGAGCCGTCGTACTACCCCCGCAAGCGCGCGGGCCGACTTCGCCGTCTTCTGGCAGGTCTGGGACCTGGTCCAGGCCGAGTTCTACCGCCAGGAGCCGCTCGACCAGCAGCAGCTGGTGTATGGCGCGATCAAGGGCATGCTCGCCAGCCTGGGCGACGAGTACACCAGCTTCCAGGAGCCCGATCTCGCCGCCCAGAGCCGCGAGTCGATGCAGGGGCGCTTTGAGGGCATTGGCGCCTACCTGCGCGTGCAGGATGGCGCGATCATTATCGACAAGCCGTTCCGTGGCTCACCGGCCGAGCGGGCCGGGCTACGCTCCGGCGATGTGGTCGTCGCCGTCGATGGCGAGCCCCTCGCCGGGCTGATCGCGGGTCTGAGCGACGGCGAGGCCACCGCCAGGGCCGCAGGCAAGATCCGTGGCCCCAAAGGCACCGTCGTCACCCTCACTCTGCGTCGCCCTCCCGCCAGCGAAACCTACGACGTGGCGATCACCCGCGATGAGGTGCCGATCATCACGGTGAATGGGCAGATGCTCGACAATGGCGTGGCCTACATTCAGATCACCGAGTTTAAGGCTACCACCACCCAGTTGCTCGATGAGACCCTGCGCGAGCTCATCCCGCAGCAGCCTCGCAGCGTCGTGCTCGACCTGCGCAACAACCCCGGCGGCTTCCTCACCACCGCCCAGGAGGTGCTCGGCCGCTTCTACGACGGGGTGGCGCTCTACGAGCGCGAGAACGGCGACGTAGAGAAAGAGTTGCGCACCATCGTCGGCCCCGCCAATACCCGGCTCTACGACGTGCCCATGGTCGTGCTGATCAACGGCGGCTCGGCCAGCGCCGCCGAGATCGTCGCCGGCGCGCTGCGCGACCAGCGCCCCAATACCACGCTGCTCGGCGAAAAGAGCTTCGGCAAAGGCTCGGTGCAGAACATCCACCAGCTGCGCGATGGCAGTAGCGCCCGCATCACCATCGCCCACTGGTTCACCCCCAACCGCTCCGAGATCCATCGTATCGGCATCACCCCTCAGTACGAGGTCGCCGCCTCGGATGAGGCCAACTACCCGGTGCCCTGCGTCGCCGACCGCCAGCCCGCTCAGGGCCAGAGCACCTGCGCCGATGCGCAACTCGCCTGGAGCCTGAACTTCCTCGCCGGCCTTGCCCCACCGCCCCCTGCCAGGACGGGTGAATTCGGCCCGCAGCTGCCACGCCCCGCCGCCGCCTAGTACGATAACGAGGGTTGTCATTCCGAGACCCTGAGCGGAGGCGTAGCCGGAGCGAAGGGTGACATGCGTGCGGTGTACTGATGCGGCATAAGGCAAACCTTCGTTGTAGGATTAGCGCGCCGCCATCCACGACAACGACCGTCCCGGAGTGGGACGGTCGTTGAGCGAAGCTCTGGTCGTCAGCGTAATGAGGGGCAAGTTGGGGACGGCGGCCGGCGATCCTTACGCCGTGAGCCTGGCGGTAACCCCCGCAAAGGCGCCGCCGGTACGCTTGGAGAGGGGTGGTGTACGACCCTGTCGTTCTGTTGCGGTCTCAGCGGCCCTGGGCTCGCGCCCGGTGGGCACGCCTTCCAGCTGGACGGCGACGACCTTGCCTCGCGATGCTCAGTATACGCCGTACCCTGGTCGCTGCAAGAAAAGAAACGAGCACCGACCGTTGCGGATACGCCACTGTCTTGCTCACGTCTTGAAACACTCTTGAACATTGTGAACATGTGTGCTATACTGGTTCACTACCGCTTTCCTACGCGGCAAGCGTGGTATACTGCCGTCACCGTTCACCCACCGGCCACTGGCTGTCCAACCACTGCCTATGAGCACGTCACGCACGATCAACCGGCCCGCGCAGCAAGCCGCCGAGGGTGCTGAGCTGCGCAACTATCGGCTGGTCGAGCGGCTGGCCGAGGAAGAGCTGGCGACTGTCTATGCGGCCAGCCACCTCACGCTCGACCGCCCGGTGCAGGTCCATATCCTGCGCCGCCACGACTGGATTTCGGCCAGCCGTTTCCAGCTGGCGGCGCGTCTGGCCGCGCGCCTGAGCCACCCCAACCTGGTGCCGGTGATCGACGCGGGCCACGACGAACGCTATGGCGCGTACCTGGTCACCCCGCAGCTGGATGCGCGCCCGCTCAGCGCGCTGCTCGCCGAGGGGCCGCTGCCGCCGCTCCTGGTGGTGCGTATTGCCACCCAGCTGGCGGCCGCCCTCGACTATCTGCATAGCCAGCAGGTCTTCCATCGCGATGTGCAGCCTGACAACATCCTCGTTGGCGCCGAGGGGGTGGCCTACCTCACCAACCTCGGGCTTGCCGCCAGCCCCGATACCCCCGATTTCAGCAGCATCGACGAGGCCGACTACCTGACACCTTACTCCGCTCCCGAGCAGCATCTCTCCCGGGGCGAGGCCGGCGCCGCCCTCGATGTCTATGGCCTTGGCGCGGTGGTCTTCCATATGCTCGCCGGCGAGTTGCCGCCCGCGCTCGGCAGCGCGTTGCCCAGCCTCGCCAGCTACGATGCGGCCCTCGCCCCCGCCGACCACGTCGTGCGTCGTATGCTGCTGCCCCAGCCCCAGGCTCGCTTCCCCAGCGCGACTGCCGCCGCCAGCGCCTTGCGCCAGGCCCTGCGCAGCCAGCTCGACCAGGCTACCACCGATATGGACGAGTCGCGCTGGGAAGCCAGCGCCGAGCGGCTGGACAATCCACTCGAGACGGCGCTGGCCGCCTCGCTCGATGCGCGCCTCGAGCAGTTTCTCGCCAGATCCCGCCAGCGCGCCGATGAGCTCCATCGCCGTGATATGATCCGCCGCCTGCTCAACCGCTGGAGCCGGAAAGGCTTCTTCCGCCGCCGCGCCCTCGGCCAGCTCGTCCAGCCCGAGCAGATTGTTAGCTACAATGTCTATTTCTACCAGCTGCGCACGCTCTACGAGACACGCAGCGAACCACACCCCCACGTGCGCCCCCAGCGCCCCGATGACCAGCGCTCGCTCCAGGCCCCCGCCGATGTCTGGAGCGTGCCGGTCCCCGAGCTCGCACCCTTCGAGACGGTACGCCCCCGCGAGTTGTCCGTGCCTGGCTCAACACGTATCATCACCTGCCCCGAGTGCCTGGGCGCCAGCCAGGTCTTTTGCACCACCTGCAGAGGCAAAGGTACGGTCGAGCAGGTGCGCCGCGTCTCCAATCGCGACCATAGCCGCTCCGAAGAGCCGATCTCTAGCCAGTGCCCCACCTGCGGTGGCACTGGCAAGCAGCCCTGCCCCAGGTGCAGTGGCAGCGGCAACCTCGTCGAGGAACTGGTCTTTAGCTGGTCGCGTCGGGCAAAGCTGTTCGAGAATAGCGACGATATCGAGGATCTGCCACGCCTCGCCATCAACAAGCGCCGCGAACCGGTTTTCGAGGGCCAGATCAACCCCTACGAGGGGCGCTGGCATAGCGTCGCCCCGCTGGCCGAGTTGCTGCGCACGGCCATCAATGAGGCCGGCCCCGAGACCCGGATCATCACCGCGGAGCTTACCATCGAGGGCGCACCGATCACCGAGATTGACTTGCTGCTCGATGAACAGCCCCGGCGCCTCTACTTCGTCGGTTTCGACAACGAGCTCATCGGCGACTGGGCGCTGCTCAACCCCGAACGCCTTATCCTCGCTGCCATCATTGCCGTCCTTGCCCTGCTCGCCCTGCTCGCCATCTCGATGACCCTCTTCGCCTGATACCCAATTCGGCTGAGGCATTGCGAAGCGAACTGGCCCTGCTCCGCAGCGTGATGCAGACTGCGCGGCTCGTCACTCATCACTAGTATCACTCGTACGCCAGCACCTCGCGCACCGTCAGGCTGGTGGCTGCGCGGGCCGGAAGCAGGCTCGCCACCACGGCGATCAGTAGCACCACCCCCAGCCAGACCGCGACCGCAGGGCCGGCGTAGACCCAGATCAGCGGGGTGTTGAGCAGCGACTTGCCGAAGCCGTAGCTCATCGCGTAGCTCATCGGCAGCGAGATCAGCGTGCCCACCAACCATGCCAGGCCGGCGATCGCCAGGCTCTCGCTTACGACAATCTGCCGGATGGCACCATCGCTGGCCCCGATCGCGCGCATGATCCCGATTTCGCGCGTGCGCTCCAGCACATTGATGCTCATTGTGCCGGCCAGCCCGAGCCCGCCCACCAGGCCCATCAGCAGCGCCATGATCGAGAGCACGATGCTGATCAGGTTGAACCGCTCGGCCAGGATCGCCCGATCCTCCGAGCGGCTGTGGATGAGCCGCACGTCGAAGCCCGCCGCTTCCAGCCGCTGCTCCAATGCCGCCACGGTGGCCGCGTGCGTAGCCAGATCGTGGCTGCTCGTGGCGATCCGCAGCGTATCGGTGCGGCCCGTGCCGCCGCGGATCGCCGTGTAGGCCTCGAGCGGCATGTAGACCCAGACCGGGTAGATCGGCGGCATGATCTCTTCGAGCAGGCCAACCACCTGGAACTGGTAGGTCTCGCCGCCGATCTCCAGGCTGACCTGCTCGCCCACCCCGATGCCTGGCTCTTTCTGCGCGATGTTGGTGCTCAGAACCACGGCCCGCTTGTCGTCGGGCAGCAGCCAGCGCCCCGCGGCCATACGCGGCGCGAACATCGTGGTGCTCGCCGGCAAGGCCCGCAGGGTCATCACCTCGCCGGTACTGCCGTCGGCCCGTACCGGAAACGCCGTGTCGCCCAGCAGGCTCTCGACCGCGCTCACCCCGGGCACCGCCAGCACCCGGGGCGCGAGCTCGGCGGCACGGTAGGAGCGGCTGAACTGCACCTCAACATCGTAGCGCTGTGAGGCGATGCTAGCGTCGAGGGTGGCAAAGAGCGAGGCGCGCAGGGTTATCGCCGAGACGAACACCGCGCCACCCAGGGCCAGTGCCGCCAGGGTGCGCACCAGGCGCCCGCGACGGCGAAAGGTGTTGCGCAGCGCGAGCCGTGTCGGGCGCGAGAGCCCGTGGAGCCGGTTGAGCAGCCGATCGAGCGGCGTCGGCCCCGCCGGGGCCGCCGTGTCGCCGGCCAGGGCCAGGTGGGCCGGCCGGCGGACCACCGCCTGGATGGGCGGTGTGGCGGCCACGATCGGCACCAGCAGCGCCGCCACCAGTTCGATCAGCAGGACCTCCGGCGGCATGCGCGACCCGTTGAGATCCACGTTGAGCTGTCCGGCAACGAAGCTCGCCAGCAGGTTGGCGCCAAGCAGACTGAGCGGGACCGCCAGCAGCAGCGCCAGGCCGCCGAAGGACGCCGCCAGCGCGAAGTAGAGCCCGGCGATCTGGCCACTGCGCGCCCCGATCGCTTTCATGATGCCGATCTGCCGGGTCTGCTGGGTGAGGATCGCGCCGATCGTATTGACGATCAGAAAGGTGCTGATCACCAGCGCCAGTGTGCCGACGGTGGTCATGATCGCCAGCATCGTCGGCAGGACCGCCTCGGCAGGATGCTGCAGCGGCGGCGGGATCTCGGTATTCACTACCTGGCGGCCGCTGCGCTTGACCAGGCGCTCGACGGCGGCGGCCACCGCCCGGATGTGCTCCGGGTCGGTGCGCCGCTCACTGACCACGATCGCCAGCTGATTGTAGCCCTGCGGGCCACCCAGCCACTCGAGCGTATCGAGCGTGATGTAGCCAAAGGCCTGGCCGGCGATCACCGCCGGCGGCAGGCTCAGATCGTGGGTCAGCCCGACCACCGGCAGGTCGCGCGCCTGCTCGCCCGGAAGCGCGAGCCGCACCGTGTCGCCCACGTTGGCCCGCGCCTTGCCGAGCGATGCCCGCTCGAGCAGCAGGGCGTGGTCGGGGGGCGGCCAGGCGCCGGCCTCCGGGCGGACGATCCCTACTTCCGTGATGCCGTCGTCGGGCAGCACATAGAGCACGGCGTCCTGCCAGTGCTCGGGGCCGAGCTGGATGCGCGCTGCCACTGCGCGGCGCCCCTGGGCCTGGGCAACGCCGGGGACGCCGCGCACCGCCTTGACCAGATCCTCGTCGAAGGGCGCGGTGGTGAGGATCGCGCTCGCCGGGTTAGTGGCGAGGTAGCTGCTGCGCAACTCCCGCTGCAGCACGATGCGCCCGGCCATGATCGTGCCAAAGGCAAACACGCCCACCGCAATCGAGAGCACCACCAGCATGGTGCGGGTGGAGTTATGGACAAGGTCGCGCACTACCTTGCGCCAGCGTGGGCTGAACATCGGGCCGTTCACTCCAAGCAGGTATGCGGATCAGCTACAATAGCCTCAGCCTGATCATCATCTGGAGCACCTATGCATTTACTCGCCAATCCCGTCCTCGCCCGCGAGTTGCGCGGGCGCATCCGTGGCAACCGCGCCCTGATCATCCTCGTCGTCTATCTGACGATCACCGCCGCGGTGACCTTGCTGGTCCACGCCGCTACGGCCAACTCCTTCCGTGGCGGGATCAGCGACCCTGAGGCCGGGCGGAGCATCGGCAAGGCGATCTTCCTCACAGTGATGACTGCGACGCTCATCCAGGTCTGCGTGATCACGCCCTCGCTCACTGCCGGGGCCATCTCCGGTGAAAAGGAGCGCCAGACCTACGATCTGCTCATCACCACCTTGCTCTCGCCGCTGCAGATCGCGCTGGGCAAGCTGACCGCCGCGCTGGCCTTCGCCCTGTTGCTGATCATGGCCGCCCTGCCGCTCGCCGGGCTGTCCTTCCTCTTCGGCGGCGTCAGCGGCACCGAGCTGCTCATCGGCATGCTCGGCATCGTCGTCACCGCTGTCTGCTATGCCACCCTTGGCCTCTTCTGGTCCGCCGTGATGCGCTCGACCCTAGCGGCCACCGTCATGGCTCAGGGCACGGTGGTCATGATCCTGCTGGCGATCCCGTTCTTGTATGCTATTCTATCGCTCCTGACCGACGCGTTCAATGGGCTGAACAGTGCAGTCTACGTCTACGGCATGGGCCTGTTGCTCTCCCTGCACCCCTTCATCGCCCTGGGGCTCACCGCCGCCTCACTCGCCCAGGGCGAGAACCCTTTCTTCTTCGACGTGCCCTCCCGCGCAGGCGATCTGCTTGTGCCCTCACCCTGGCTGGTCTATCTCTTCTGCTCGCTGCTGCTCACCGCCCTCTTCCTCTTCCTGACGGTCCGCTTGCTCAAACCAGTGCAGTACGATCTGCCCCGTCGCGCCAGGGTCAAGCCCTGATAACGCGCGTCGCGTTGCACACGACAAGTTCCGTGTCACCCTGAGCCCTTCGCGGAGTTTACCCTGAGCGAAGCGAAGGGCTCAGCACGACAAACGTCGTGCCGTATGCTCCACGCAGCCATGGTTCAAAACCATTTGACAATCTGGCCTTCGCCTCCCCGCCACCTCACCTTCCCACCTCCCCACCTTCCCAGGCTCGCTGCCCGCCCTACGGCACGCCCAGCAGTTCCACCGCGTCGATCTCGGCCCAGTTGGTGCCACCCCGCTGATCGACCGTCAGCCGCGCGGCGACGACGCGGGTCAGGCTTTGCGCGAAACTGATGCTCAGCACGCTGGGGCACGGCTCGGCCAGGGCGGGCGTGGCCCGATAGACCGTCTGCGCAGCACCGCGCTCGTCGATCAGTTCGATCTTGCTGATCAGGCCAGGGTTGTAGCTCTGGTGCACATTGAGCCCCAGCGCAAAGACGGGGATGCCGAAGCGCACCTCCAGGGTCTCCAGGCTATCGGGCGCGGCAGGGGCCCAGGCGTCCGGGCTGTCCTGGCAGCCCGTCACGTTCGGTGGGCCGGTCGCCCCGCCCGGGTCGTAGTCGGGCGCGTAGAAGCTGCTGGCGCTGGCCTCGCTGGCCCACTGGCGGAGTAGCCCCTCGGCGGGGGGCGCCGCGACCGTCGCGGCTGGCTCGCTGCCCGCCTGGGCCGTGGCCGCTGCAGCCTGGTCGACCTGTAAGCGCAGCGCGGTGACGGCGCTGTACTCGCCGCTGTTGTCGCTGACCCAGACGACGCCGCCGGGCCCCGCCGCAATGCCATTGGGCAGGCTGAACTCGCCCGGATCCGGGGTCTTGCCCGGCGCAACGGTACGCCCGCCGCGTGCGATCACGCTGCCGTTGGGCGCGAGCTTGAGCACGCCCGCCGCATAGGTGGCGAGATAGATATTGCCGCGGGCGTCGAGATCGATCGCACCGGCAGCGAAGCTTTCGCGCGCGGCCGGGTCGCCGAAACGGGCCAGTTCCTGCCCGTCCGCGCCGAGCTTGACCACCACGCCGCCGAAGCTCTCGGCAAGATAGATCTGGCCCAGCCCGTCCACCGCCAGGTCGGCGGGGGCGAGGTCGTTGGGCAGGGCGATGCGCTCGAGCAGCCGTCCATCGACGCTGAAGCGGGCCACGCTACTGACCACGCGCCCGCTCTCGGGGCCGGGCCGCGTATCGAGCGCGTAGACGCTGCCATCGGGGCCGAGCGCGATGCGCTGCGGCGAGGAAAAGCCAAACTGGTCCGGAGCGTTGCCGACGCTGCCCCAGCGACCAACGAAGCTGCCATCGGCGCGGAAGCGTGCCACCGCGTTGCGCCCGTAGTCGGCGACGAACAGGTCGCCATCGGCCGCGCGCGCCACGTCATAGGCGTCGAGCACTTCGTCACCCCCGAAGCTGCCGATCAGCGTGCCATCGGGGGCGAAGACCCATACGCCGCGACTGCTCTCGGCAAGGTAGAGCGTGCCGTCGGGGGCCACCGCCAGCCCGCGGGCCGCGACGAAGCGCCCGCGGGGCGGGCCGCTGCTCCCGCCGAGGCGTAGCACGAAGCCGGCGGGGCCCTCACTCAGCACGAGCGGCTGCTCCGCTGTTACGGCGGGTGTTGGCTCGGGCACGGCCGAGGTGAAAAAACGCATGCTGGCGAGGATGGCCGCGTAGGTCTCGGCATTGGCGGCCCAGGCCTCCGGCGCCGTCTGCCCCAGCACCCGGATGGCAGCATCGGGGCCGATCAGCACCGTGAGGCGCCCCGCCCCTCCCGGCGCGCTCAGGTCGGCCGCGAGGCCGGGCCGCCCCGCCACCGTGATCGCGCTGGTCGCGCTGAGGCTATAGCCGGCATCCTGGGCGGCGCCGCTACTCAGCTCGAAGAGACTCTCGGGGTTCTCGGCGGCGCCAGGCCCAAACTGGGCCGCCAGCGCCTCCAGGGGCGTTGCATCTACACTCAGCACCAGCTCCGGGCCGGGGCTGCCGCTGTTGAGTGCCGCCGCGCTCGGCGCGAGCGTTGCCGTGGTCGAGACGACCCGTGTCACCCAGCCCTGGGGGTAGCGCAACTCGAAGCCGGCCGCCTCCAGCCGCAGGGTCGGGCCGAGCGTAACCGGGGTGGGGCTGGGCGAAAGCACCGTGGCCGCCGGCGCAGGGCTCGGCATGGACGGCGCAGCGGGCAGGCCGATGGAGCAGGCGCTCAGGAGGACCGCGATGAACGTGAGCCAGATAGCCCGCCCGGGGCGGCGGCACAACGCCAGCCGAGCGCCCAGGCGGACTGAGCACTGCTGGAGCAGTGTGAAAATGCGGCGCATTGCTGTTCCTCGCAACGGGGAAACCGACGCGCCGGCAGTATAGCACAGCGCGGCGTCCATCGCGTCCAGATGCACCGCGCCGTGTGGGACGCAGCGCGCTGCGTCCGCACCATTGACACGCCACTACTCAGCATCACCGCGCATCACCCCCGACGGTGTGTTCGGGCGGCTCGCCTGGCTCCGGGGCGCCGCCGCCTGCTCCAGCAGGTAGACCTGCTGGGTTGGGTAGATGATATCGATCGACTCGGCGCGGAAGCGTTCCACGATCGCCAGGTTGATCGCATGCTGGATGTCCATGTACAGCTTGAAGTCCGGCGAGAGCACAAAGTAGACCACTTCGAAGGACAGGTCATACGCTTCGAAGCGGGCAAAATGGGCCCGATCGAAGCGCGTATGGGCCTGGGCCTCGATGATCGCGCGCAGCATCTCGGGGATGGCCTCCAGCCTGGCCGTATCGGTCTCGTAGGCCACGCCAATGGTGAAGACGATCCGCCGCTCCTGCATGCGCCCGAAGTTGCGGATGCGGCTCCCCAGCAGATCGGTGTTCGAGAAGATCAACTGCTCGCCGGAGATGCTGCGCAGGCGCGTGGTCTTCAGCCCGATCTCCTCGACCGTGCCCGTCTCGCTGCCGACCGCAATGAAGTCGCCGACCACAAACGGCTTGTCGATCGCGATCGAGAGCGAGGCGAAGAGGTCGCCAAGGATGTTCTGCACCGCCAGGGCCACGGCGATACCACCGATGCCGAGGCTGGCCAGCAGGGTGGTCACCTCGATCCCCGGGATGTTATCGAGGATGAGCAGGAAAATGACGATGTACAGCGCCAGACGGGCGAGAAAGCCGAGCAGCCGCGCCGTGCCGGCCGCCGCGCTATTGGTTGTCAGGTTGCGCTCTTCGTAGCGCGCCGCCCAGCGCGCGATCAGCGCACTGCCCCAGATGCCAATCTGCACCAGCAACACGATCACCGCCAGCGAGCGGAGCAGCGTACTCAGCTGCCCCGGCAGGCTGAGCCAGAGACTGGCGGCATACAGGGCCAGCAGCAGTACCAGGGGCGGTTTGGTCGTTTCCGCGATGACCAGGCCGAGATCATCGAGGATGGTGTTGGTGCGCGGCGCGCGGACCTGCAGGTGCCTGATGAAGATCCAGCGCCAGATCGCAATCCCGGCGAGCACGGCCAGCATGGTGAGTAGCGCCAGCAGCCAGCGCAGCACGGTGCTGCCAAGGATTACAATCTGGAGCAACGGGAATTCGACCATAGCGATCAGTAAATTGCTGCGGCTGCGCGTCCGCTTTCCCCTATAATGAACCAGACCTGTATGACGTCATTATAGCCGAAGCCTCCACCCCCGGTGGTCAGCGTGAGCCTGATGATAACCAGTGACGATCTGCGCCAGATACCGTTGCTCGCCAGCCTGGACGAGCCGACCCTCACCGATACGGCGCGACGGGTACAGCGCTGCAGCTTCCGTCCAGGCCAACACATCATGCTGGAAGGTGAGCCGGCGCCCGGCCTGTTTATGGTGCTACGCGGGCGCGTGCGGCTCTCCCGCACCGCCCCCGACGGCCGCGAGCAGGTGCTGGCCATGGTTGGCCCCGGTGAGTACTTCAACCCGGTGCCGCTCTTCGACAGTGGCCCCAACCCCACCACCGCGCGCGCCATGAGCCCCGTGGTCTGCCTGCTCCTGCCCCGTGAGGATCTGCTGGCCCTGATCCGCCGCCATCCCGACCTGGCACTGGCCACCCTGAGCGCCATGGCCGGCCAGCTGCGCGAACTGGTGACCCTGGTTGAGGACCTGGCCTTCCGCTCGGTGCGCGCCCGCCTCGCCCGGCTCCTGTTGGTCGAGGCCGCCTCGGGGGCTGCCGAGCTCACCCACCAGGAACTGGCCGAACGGGCCGGTACCGTGCGCGAGATCGCCGGGCGCGCCCTGCGCCGCCTCGCCGAGGAGGGCCTGGTGCGCCTTGAGCGCGGTCGGGTGCTCGTGCTCGATCCGGCGGGCCTGGCCCGCGTTGTCGAGGAGTAGTGGGACTAAAGTGGTAGACGCCGCGGTACGCAGCTAGTAATCTGTATTCGAACCACCATTCGGAGGTAGGCCCCCACCCAGTTCTCGTGAGTTGAGTTGCTAGAGGAGCAAAGCCGTGCCGTACATTATCGCCGAGCCCTGTATCGGTACCAAGGACGCCTCGTGTGTCGCGGTCTGCCCGGTCGATTGCATCTATGAGGGCGAGGATCAGTACTACATCAATCCCGATGAGTGTATCGACTGTGGCGCCTGCGAGCCCGAGTGCCCCGTGGAGGCGATCTTCGCCGATGATGCAGTGCCCGAGCAGTGGAAGAGCTACATCGAGAAGAACCGCAACTTCTTCGGCGCCTGACGCTGTGCGCCCATCAGGAACTGATGGGCGCAGCGACCAGTGGCGAGGACACAGCGTCCTCGCCGCTGGTCCATTCCGGGCGAGCAGCAGACCACCTCCGCTGTCACTCAGCACCCTATCAGCCGCCGTTCAGCCAGCGATCATGCTGCTGTAACCCCCGCCCTGCCGCCGCCCACCTCCCCCTCGTTCGATCCAGTAGGATCCAAGCCTACCCGACCATCGGACGAGGTGCCCTATGCCGAGCAGTTCCCCGCGCGCGCTGCGCACGTCGCCAGAGTATCCTGGCTCTCACCGCCGGCCTGCTG
>DAOUBZ010000197.1:0-2259 GCA_034432515.1 Chloroflexaceae bacterium
CCGGCGCGGCTGCCGGCGCCGCTCGAGGCCGCGCGCCCCGCGCCCGACGTGGGCCAGCCGGGCTGGTTCGTCATCCAGTGTGTGTTCACCAGGTCGGGCTGCGGTGCGCTCTGCCCACCGGTGCTCAGCGCGCCGACCACCGTCTTCGAGCTGGCCTCGTTCTTCGAGCCCGACGCCCCGGCGCGACCGATCCGCATCCCCATGCCGCTGGACACATCGCCGGGGGGGTTGCGCAAGTTCACCAAGAATACGGCCTTCATCCTGTCTGACCAGCTCGCCTGCCAGCGCAACCGCCTGGGCAGGCTGACCCTGGGCGACCTGGTGCTCTCGGTGCTGCCCTGGCCGTTCCACAAAGACTTGCCGGCCGACACGTCAGAATGCGCCGGGGGCAGTTCGGGCATCGGGCTGATCTGCTCGCTCTCGATCCCGATCATCACCATCTGCGCCCTCATCCTGCTGCTGATCATCGTCAGTCTGTTTGACATTATCTTCCGCTGGATTCCCTACTGCATCCTGTGCTTCCCGCTCCCCGGGCTGCGCGGCAAGCGCGAGTAAGGTCACCTATGGATAACGGCAGCGTGTACGGGCGGGGTATCAGCTTCCCGCCGCGGGTCGGCCCCGACGGGCGCATCGCCTGGTCTGAGGGCGTGCAGAACATCCGCGAGTGCATCCAGATCATCCTGATGACCGAGCAGCGCGAGCGGCTGAACCTGCGCGACTTCGGCGGCGGGCTCGGCCAGTTGCTCTTCGAGCCCAACACCGTCACTACCCACCAGTTGCTGCGCGAGCGGATCGTGCGGGCCCTGGCCCGCTGGGAGCCGCGCATCGTCGTCGAGGAGGTAACGGTCGAGGTTGACCCCGACGACCCCGAGGCGGCCGTGGCAACGATCCGCTACCGCCTCGTGGCGACCCAGGTTCGCGAGCAGACCACCCTGAGCGTGCCCCTGGGCCGCTGAGCGAGCTTGAGAACGGAGCGCGCCAATGCCTCTGACGATCCCGAACCTGGACGACCGGCGCTTCGCGGACCTGCGCGACGAGGCCCTGGCGCGCATTCCCATCCACACGCCGGAGTGGACCAACTTCAACCGCAGCGACCCGGGCGTAACCCTGATCGAGGTCTTTGCCTTTCTGACCGAGAGCCTGCTCTATCGTTGCAATCAGATTCCCGAGCGCAACCGGCGCGCCTTTCTGCGCCTGCTCGGTGTTCCCCTGCAGCCGGCCGCCTCGGCCCGCGGCCTCGTCAGCTTCGCCAACGATCTCAACCCGCCCACCGTAGTAACGCTCACCCGCGACGTCGAGCTGTTCGCGGGGAGCGTCCCCTTTCGCACCGAGCGCGGCCTGGACGTGCTGCCGGTCGAGGTCAGGGCCTACTACAAGCGTACCATCGCCAGCCCCGACGACGGCCTGTTGGCTTACTACAAAGAGCTCTATGCCTCGTACAATCTGCCACCCCCCGACCTCACCAGGGTGCAACTCTACGAGCTGACCCCCCTCGACCCCCGCGACGAGCGCGGAGTCAACCTGACCCGCGAGAGCGTGGACGGGGCGCTCTGGGTCGCGCTGCTGGCCCGCACGCCCGACCTGGTCGAGGCGGCACGCCGCGCCATCGCCGGCAAGACCCTGAGCCTGGGCCTGGTGCCGGCCCTTGATGCTAAGGACGCGACCCTGCCCCCGGGCGGCGCGAACCGGCCCGACTCGGCGCCCCTGCTCTACGAGTTGCCGCGGGTGCCCGCTGACGGACGCCTGCCGCGCGTGCGCGACCTGCGCGTGCCGCGTTATCAGCCTCTCGATGCCCGCGTCGAGCACAGCCCGCTTGCCGAGCCGGGCGTGGTCGAACTGAGCCTACCGGGTGACGTGACCCAGCTGCGCAGCTGGGCCGACCTCGAGCCGCTGGAGGCCGGCGTCGGTGACTTCCCGCCGTCGCTGGACGATACGGCGATCGAGGCGCGCCTCGTGACCTGGCTGCGCGTCCGGCCCGCCGTGAGCATGCGCGCCTCGGGGGCGCTCAACCTGCGGCTGCTCTGGGCCGGCATCAACGCGGCGATGGTCACCCAGCGCGCCGCGGTGTTAGGCGAGTTGCTGCCCAGTGGCACCGGCGAGCCCGACCAGGCGGTGACCCTGGCGCGCAGCCCCGTGGTGCCCGGCTCGGTGCGCCTGAGCGTGGCGGGCGACCGGGAGCCGTGGGAGGCGGTGGACGACTTTGCCGGCGCCGGCCCTGAGGTGCCGGGGAGCGACGAGCGGTTGCCCCCGGGTGCGGCG
>DAOUBZ010000198.1:0-3409 GCA_034432515.1 Chloroflexaceae bacterium
CGGGAAGCTGCATATCAGGAAGTCTACCAGACCTTGGTCGGCCTGTCACCCAGCGCTCCAGCGATTATGGAGAGGATACAAGAAAATACTCCATACAGAATAAGCCGCCAGACATCCGATGACTACACCGCCAATAATGTCAGGGATTTTGGGCCATATCTCAAAGACAAATGTATTGATTGCGTCCATTTTTGCCCTTCACTATCGCTGAGTAACTAACGCTTGCGTCCGCGGTAGACCGGGGTCGGCTGAAAGGGGTGGAGGTGGAACGTACAGGCCGGCACGGTAAAGTACTACAACGAGAGTTGTCATTCCGAGCCCTTCGCTTCGCTCAGGGTAAACTCCGCGAGGAATCCCGGCTGTGATGCCATACCGGGACCCTTCGCTTCGCTCAGGGTGACACGGGACGTGCCGGATGCACCCCTAATTGATGCATCCCCAAGTCATTTGTCATGCTTCGCTGAGTTTACCCTGAGCGAAGCGAAGGGCTCAGGGTAAACTCCGCCGAAGGGCTCAGGGGAACCTCCGCGAAGGGCTCGGAATGACAACCCTCGTTGTAGTACTAGGTTGCGATTGAGGAGCGCAGCTAGATCGTCGAGCCGGGCGAGCTTGTGCTGGCAGGGCGGGCCGATGCGGCGGTGATCAGGCTCTCCCGCGGCGAGGCGCCGGAGGGCCTGCCGCAGCGCGCCGGTGAGATGGGTGCAATGATCGTCGAACTCGTCACGCATCACTTCAGAATATAGTAGGTCGCGCGTTTGTCGCCGATCTTCAGGAGCAGGCCGCGCTCGACCAGGTCGGCCAGGTCGCGGCGGATGGTCTCGGGGCTGACCTCGGCGAACTGCTCTTGCAGATCGCGGTTGGTGATGCGCCGCTGGTCGATCACGAAGATCAGGGCGGCGATCTGGCGCTCGTTGAGGCCCATGCGCACCCATTCGCGGGTGTCGAGCCCCTCGACGCTCAGGTCCTCGATCGGCTGGCCGGTGAGCGTGACGAGGAAGCCGGCGGCGGTCTCACGGAAGCTGGGCGGGGGCAGGCCAGCCTCGGCCATCTGGCGCAGCATACGGTCGATGCCGTAGCCCAGTCGCTCGATCAGGCCATAGTCGGCCAGCACCTGCACCAGGCTCTCGTTGCGCGAGAAGCGCTCCTCGACGATGTTCTCGACGGTCACGTGGCCGGGCAGGCGCCCGGGCGAGTAGACCTCCAGGCGGTCGCTGAAGAGCGAGACGCGGATGCCCTCGCCGCGCACGCTGTAGTCGCGATGGGCCACGGCGTTGACCAGCGCCTCGCGCACTGCGCCGGGGGGAAACTGGGTCCAGTCCTGGCGCTCGAGGCCGACCATGCGGCTGCCCTTGCGCATATGCTCCATGAGCCAGCGTTCGGCGCGGCGCAGCGCCTCAACCAGGGTGTCGCGCACGTCTTCGCGCTCGAAGGCATCGGCCATGTCACGGCCACGGTAGTGCACCAGGCTGATCTCGGCCTGCGGGTAGCGCGCCTCGACCTGACGGGCAAAGAGCAGCAGGCCAGCGTTGGTGGGCATGTAGGACGCGGGCCCGGCAGCGCTGGCAGCATCGGGGGCGGCGGCGCCGTCGCGCCGGCACACACAGCCGCGACGTTCGAGCAGCGCCAGCGGCGCCTGCTCGGCATCGGGGCCGATGCGGCGCGCATAGGCAGCGAGCTTCTCGGGGTCAAGCTCGTCGAGGCTGGCCGCCGCAGGCATATGCCGCTCCCAGCCGACGTCGCCGCGCTCAAGGAGCAAGCGGCGCAGCGCATCGGGGGCGAGCGGCTGGTTGGTGCCGCCCTCGCGCCGGAGGTATTTGCCGTGCACGGCGTAGACCTGGGAGAGCCCGGCGGGCACCTCGGCAACGAGCAGCGTAGCCTGGCCCAGGGTGACGGCGCGCGGCAGGGGCAGGATCAGCGGCGGCGTGCAGACGAGCGCCGCTTCGAGCACCAGGTCGTGCGCGGCGGCCACGTCGGTTACACCCTCAAGCCTGGCCCGCGTCCGCCCGCTCACGCCGAGCACGAGGGTGCCACCGCGCCCGTTGGCAAAGGCCGCGAGCGTCTCGGCGAGCTCGTCGGGCCGGGCGCGTTCGCGGGCAAAACCAACCTGCGGGCCCTCGCCGCCGGCGATCAGGCGCTCAAGTTCGTCTGATGGAACTGCTGTAGGGCTATCCGCTTGCATCTGGCGCACACATGAGCTATGCTTAGAGCCCATTGTAGCACAAACCTGAGGAGCCTATGCCGGACGCGCGCACGCACGATGTGATCACGCTTGCCACTGGCGCGGCCCTGGGGCCGCTGGCCTACGGCTCCTTCAGCGGGGCCGGAGCGCTGAGCCACCCTGAGGCGATGGCGCTGACCCTCTGGCTCACCGGGGCCCACGTGGTGTCGGGGGTGCTGTTCTCGCCGGACCTCGACCTGGACTCGGCAATCGACGACCGCTGGGGCATTCTCTTCTGGATCTGGCGGCCCTACATGCGGGTGATTCCGCACCGCCACTTCTGGAGCCACAGCCTGATCTTTGCGCCACTGCTGCGGCTGGCCTACTTTTATCTGGTGGTCACAGGGCTGCTGTTCGGCTGGGTCTGGCTGCTCGGCTTGCTCGGGGTAGTGGTGCCCGACTACCACGTGCAACTCTTCGGCTGGATGCGGGCGGTGCTGGGGGCGCACCCCGAGGTCACCTTCCTGGTGCTGGTCGGCTTCTGCACCGGCAGCGCCGCGCATACCGTCGCCGACTGGCTGGTGACGAACGGGCAGGGCCTGCTGCGCATGGTCGGGGTGCGGGTAACACGCGACTACCGCGGCCATGACGACTCCATCCACCGCCGGCGGCGGCGACGCTATGCCTGAGACACGGTTCAAAGCCCGCACCGTCTGGCTACGCAGGGCGATTGCGCTGCTGGTCGAGAAAATCCTGCAGGATGATCGCGGCGGCGACCTGGTCGATCTGCTGCTTGCGCTTCTCGGGCTTGACGCCCAGCTCGCGCAGCATCTGGTCGGCGGCGGCGGTGCTGAGGCGCTCGTCGAAGAGATGCACGGGCAGCGCCAGTTGCTCCTCGAGCTGCCGGGCGAAGCCCTGCACCAGCGTAGCCTGGGGGCCCACCTCGCCGCGCAGGGTCAGCGGCAGGCCGACCACCAGCGCCACGATGCTGTGCTCCTGGACCAGCCGCGCGATGCGCTGCAGTGCCTGCTCAGGTGGGCGCGCAGCGATGGTGGTCAGTGGCGTTGCCAGGCGGGCTTCGGCGTCGCTCAGTGCCACGCCAATACGCCGTTCGCCAACGTCCAGACCGAGGATGCGTTGTTCGTGTGGCATGCATGGCTCCGAGGGGCAGGGATGGTGTGAGGGGGTGACCGGGTGAATAGGTGACGATCAAGGTGGCGGATGTCCGCTATCGCCGGGGCGACCCCCTGT
>DAOUBZ010000199.1:0-15295 GCA_034432515.1 Chloroflexaceae bacterium
TCTGCGCGTGCTGGTCACCCGGGCCGCCGGGCGGGCCGATGGCCTGCAGGCGCGGCTGCAGGCGCTGGGCGCCGTGCCGCTGCTGCGCCCGACGATCGCCTATGTGCCGCCGGAGGATCCCGCGCCGCTGGCCGAGGCCATGGCCCGTTTGGAGGCCGGCGTCTACGAGTGGCTGCTGCTCACCAGTGTGACGGCCGTTGAGGTGGTGGCGCGCGCCCTGGGCGAGCGGGCCCCGCTGCTGGCTCACCGTGTCTCGCTGAAGATCGGCGCGGTGGGGCCGGCCACCGCCGCCGCCTGCCGCGACTTGCTCGGCGCGGAGCCCACCGCGGTGCCCGAGCGCTTCCTCGGTGAAGAACTGGTCGCCGCGCTGGGTGATCCCGCCGGGCGGCGGGTGCTGCTGCCCAACGCCGATATCGCCCGCCCGGCGCTGGAGCAACGCCTGCACGCCGCCGGGGCGCTGGTCGATCGCGTGGTGGCCTACCGCACCGTGCCCGCGCCCGGCGGCGACGAACTGGCTGCACAGCTCCGCGCCGGCGCGATCGATGTGCTGCTCTTCACCAGCGGCTCCACTGCGCGCTACCTGGCGCTGCAGGTCGGCGCCGAGGGATTGGTGGCGGCCCGGCGCTGCCTCATTGCCTGTATTGGCCCCGCGACGGCCGAGGTCTGCCGCGAGCTCGGGCTGGAGCCCGCCGTCGTGGCGCGTGAGTTCACCGAGGAGGGCCTGGTCGACGCCCTGGTCGCCCACGTGACGGCGGGCGCCAGCGGCAGCTGAGAGATGGAGGATCGCCTATGTCCGGATACCCGACCATTCGCCCGCGTCGCCTGCGCCGTACCGCCGGCCTGCGGCGCATGGTGCGTGAGACCGCGCCGCGCGTTGACCAGCTGATTGCCCCGCTCTTCATCCGCCATGGCCGGGGGATTGAGCGGCCGATCGGCTCGATGCCCGGCCACGCCCAGCTCTCGGTGGACATGGCGGTGCGCGAGGCTGAAGCGCTGGCCGAGCTTGGCATCCCCGCGGTGCTGCTCTTTGGCATCCCGGCGTACAAGGATAGCGTGGGCAGCGAGAACTTCGACCCCGAGGGCATCGTCCCCCAGGCTGCCTATGCGATCAAGCGGGCCGTTCCGGAACTGGTGATCATCTCCGATATGTGCTGCTGCGAGTACACCGACCACGGCCACTGCGGTATCATCAACATGCCCGGGAGCCAGCACTACGACGAGCACCTGGCCGAGGGCGACCTGCTCAACGACCCGACCCTTGAGGTGCTGGGCAATGCCTCCGTGGTCCACGCCCAGGCCGGCGCCGATATCATCGCTCCCTCGGGCATGATCGACGGCATGGTGGCGCGGATCCGCACCGCGCTCGACCTTGCGGGGCTGCACCAGACGGCGATTATGAGCTATGCCGCCAAGTTCGCCTCGAGCTTCTACGGCCCCTTCCGCGATGCGGCCGAGAGCCCGCCCGGCTTCGGCGACCGCAGCGGTTATCAGATGGACCCCGCGAACCGCCGTGAGGCGCTGCGCGAGGTGGCGCTCGACGTCGACGAGGGCGCCGATATGCTTATGGTCAAGCCCGCGCTCGCCTATCTCGACATTATCAGCCAGGTACGCGAGCAGTTCCCCCTACCGCTGGCCGCCTACCAGGTGAGCGGCGAGTACAGCATGGTCAAGGCCGCCGCCGAGAAGGGCTGGATCGATGAGCGCCGGGTGGCGCTTGAGAGCCTTACCGCCATCGCCCGCGCCGGCGCCGACATGATCATCACCTACTGGGCGAAGGACGCGGCGAAGTGGCTGCGGGCCTGAGCGGGCCGAGGATAGCTTGCGAGGAAGCGCTATGACGAACCGAATCCTGGCTGCCTGCCGGCGCCAGCCCACCGACCGCACCCCGATCTGGCTGATGCGCCAGGCCGGCCGCTACATGTCGGTCTACCGGGCAGTGCGTGAGCGCTACGGCTTTCTCCAGATGGTCAAGCAGCCCGAGGTGGCCGCCGAGGTGACGCTGCAGCCGATTGAGGCCTTTGGCATGGATGCGGCGATCATCTTTGCCGATATTCTGCCCCCGCTGGAAGGCGTCGGCATTCAGCTTACGTTTGAGAAGGGCGAGGGTCCGGTCATCCATAACCCGATCCGCAGCCGGGCCGACATCGAGGCCTTGCGCCCCTATGATGCCGAAGCCGCCTCGGGCTACACCCTGGAGGCGCTGCGCCTGGTCCGCCCGGCGCTCCCTCCCGGCACGGCGCTCTACGGCTTCAGCGGCGCGCCGTTTACCCTTGCCAGCTATGCGATCGAGGGCGGCGGCAGCCGCGAGTACCGGCGCACCAAGACGCTGATGTACAGCGACCCCGCGAGCTGGCACGCGCTGATGGCGAAGCTCAGCGAGCTGGTGACCGCCTACCTGGTGGCCCAGGTGCGCGCCGGCGCCGACGTGGTGCAGATCTTCGACTCCTGGGCCGGCGCGCTTGCCCCCGACGACTTCCGCGAGTATGTGCTGCCGTATCTTCAGCGGGTGATCAGCGACTTCCGGGCCGCCTTCGCGCCCACCGCGGAGCAGCCGGCGCCCCCCGTGGTCTACTTCGGCACCGACCTGAACGGTATGTTGCCCTTGCTGCGCGAAACCGGCGCCGATGTGCTCGGCCTCGACTGGCGCATCCGCCTCGACGATGGCTGGGCCCAGTTCGGCCACGCGGTGGCGGTGCAGGGCAACCTTGATCCGCTGGTGCTGCACGCCCCCTGGCCGGAGATCGAGCGCCGCGCCCGCGCCATCCTCGAACAGGCGGCGGGCCGCCCTGGGCACATCTTCAACCTCGGCCACGGCATTCTCACCGAGACCCCCGAGGACAACGTGCGCCGCCTGGTGGAGTTCGTGCAGGGGTACCGGCATGGCGCTTAGGCATGGTTTCAGAAGAGCGATGCGGGATGGCAATGCGCCAGCTCCGCTGGTGCATCGCAACGCCGATAACACACCCCCCTCTTCTCCCGGCCTGGAAGAGGGGGGCAGGGGGGTGAGGGCAAGCAGCGCATCAGGAGGCCATCCGCCAAAAACCCTACACCTGAGAGGGGAGCCTGGGAGGGGGGCGGAACGCTGCCAACGGTGAAACTGCTGTGAACCTTGTCTTCAAGCTGCTTTCCGCCACATTCATGGAGTGAGCCATGAGCGACCGTTATGCCCGCTCGAAGGAGCTCTTCGCCGAGGCAACCCGGCTCATCCCCGGTGGGGTCAATTCGCCAGTGCGCGCTTTCCGCGGCGTCGGCGGCACGCCGCTGTTCATCGAACGGGGCCATGGTCCCCACATCTGGGATGCCGATGGTCATCGCTACCTCGACTACGTGCTCTCCTGGGGGCCGCTGCTGCTCGGTCACGCCCACCCGGCGGTGGTCGAGGCCGTGCAGACCCAGGTTGCGCGTGGTTCGAGCTTTGGCGCGCCCACGGCCCTGGAGTCGGCCCTGGCCCGCCGCGTGCTGGAGTTGATGCCCGGGCTGGAGCAGGTGCGCTTCGTCAACTCCGGCACCGAGGCGACGATGAGCGCGCTGCGGCTGGCCCGCGCCTTCACCGGTCGCGACAAGATCGTCAAGTTCACCGGCTGCTACCACGGCCACGCCGACATGCTTCTGGTGCAGGCCGGCTCCGGCGTGGCCACCCTGGGTCTGCCCGACAGCCCCGGGGTGACCGCCAGCACCGCCGCCGATACGCTCACCGCCGAGTACAACGACCTTGCGGCGGTACGCCAGCTCTTTGCCAACCACGGTGAGCAGATCGCCGCGGTGATCGTCGAGCCGATCGCCGCCAACATGGGCTTCGTCCTGCCCGAGCCTGGCTTCCTGGAGGGGCTGCGCACGGTCACCCGCGAGTATGGCGCACTGCTCATCCTCGACGAGGTGATGACCGGCTTCCGCGTTGCGCCTGGCGGCGCCCAGGGCCTCTGGGGGCTCGACCCGGACCTGACCTGCCTGGGCAAGGTGATCGGCGGCGGGCTGCCAGTGGGCGCCTACGCCGGCAAGCAGCCGATCATGCAACTGGTCGCCCCGGCCGGCCCGATGTACCAGGCCGGCACGCTCTCGGGCAACCCGCTGGCCATGGCCGCCGGACTGGCCACCCTGGGCACCGCCTTCAGCCCGGTGGACGGTGTCACGCCCTTCGACCAGGCTGCCGCCGCCGCCGCCGAGCTCGCCGCAGGCATCCGCACCCTCGGCGAGGAGGCCGGCGTGCCGCTACAGGTGGGCCAGGTGGGCACCATGTTCGGCTTCTACTTCCTGAAGGAGCCGGGCGCACGGGTGACCAGCTGGGCCGAGGCGAAACGGCTGGTCGATCCGCAGCGTTACGCCCGCTGCTTCTGGGCCATGTGCGAACGCGGGGTCTACCTTGCCCCCTCGCAGTTCGAGGCCGGCTTCGTCAGCGCCGTCCATGGCCCCACCGAGCTCGAGCAGACCCTGGAGGCGCTGCGCGCCGCCCTGGCCGAATGATCACGGTTGCGGGTGCGAACGACGATGAAACGCAACAAGGTCATCAGCGCCGAGGAGGCCGTGCGGGTGGTGATGGACGGTGACATGCTCGCCACCAGCGGCTTTGTGGGCACCGGCTTCCCCGAGGCCCTGGCCGTCGCGTTGGAGCGCCGCTTCCTGGAGACGGGCGCGCCGCGCAACCTGAGCCTGGTCTTCGCCGCCGGTCAGGGGGATGGCCGGCAGCGGGGTTTGAATCACCTGGCCCACGATGGCCTGGTGGCGCGGGCGATCGGCGGGCACTGGGGCCTGGCCCCGGCGCTGGGGCGCATGGCCCTGGAGGGGCGGATCCGCGCCTACTGTCTGCCCCAGGGCGTGATCTCGCATCTGTTCCGCGCCATTGCCGGGCGCAAGCCGGGCGTGATCAGCCACGTGGGCCTGCACACCTTCGTTGACCCGCGGCTTGAAGGGGGGCGCCTCAACGCGATCAGCAACGAGGACGTGGTGCAGGTCGTGGAGCTGGCCGGCCAGGAGTACCTGTTCTACCCCGCCTTCCCGATTAACGTGGGTTTCATCCGCGGCACCACCGCCGATGAAGAGGGCAACCTCACCATGGAGCGCGAAGCGCTGACCCTGGAGAGCCTGGCGATTGCCCAGGCCGTCAAGAACTCCGGCGGCATCGTCATCGCCCAGGTCGAGCGGGTCACCACTGAGCATCTGCGCAGCCCCAAGGACGTCAAGGTGCCCGGTATCCTGGTCGATTGTGTGGTCGTGGCGCCGCCCGAACTGCATCCGCAGACCTTTGCCGAGCCCTACAACCCGGCTTACACTGGCGAGGTGCGCGCGCCGCGAGGCCGCATCGCGCCGCTACCGCTGACCACCCGCAAAGTGATCGCCCGGCGCGCGGCCCAGTTCCTCACGATCAACGCCGTGGTCAACCTGGGCATCGGCATGCCCGAGGGGGTGGCCGCGGTGGCCAATGAAGAGGGCATTCTCGACCTGATCACACTCACCGTGGAGCCGGGCGGGGTGGGCGGCATTCCCGCCGGGGGGCTGAGCTTCGGCGCCGTGGCCAACGCCCAGGCGATCATCGATCAGCCGAACCAGTTCGACTTCTACGACGGCGGCGGGCTCGACCAGGCCTTCCTCGGCATGGCCCAGGTCGATGCCGAGGGCAACGTCAATGTCAGTCGCTTCGGTCCACGGCTCGCCGGCGCGGGCGGATTCATCAACATCAGCCAGAACGCGCGCAACCTGTTCTTCCTCGGCACGCTCACCAGCGACGCGATCATCAGTGTCGAGGGCGGCCGGCTGCGCATCCAGCAGGAGGGCGTGCTGCGCAAGTTTGTGCGCCAGGTGGAGCAGGTCACCTTCAGCGGGCGCTTTGCCGCCCAGCGCGGCCAGCAGGTGCACTACATCACCGAGCGCGGCCTCTTCCGCCTCACCCCCGAAGGCCCCGAGCTGATCGAAATTGCCCCCGGGCTCGACCTGGAGCGCGACCTGCTCGCGCTGATCGAGTTTCGCCCACAGATCAGCCCGCAGCTACGGGAGATGGACCCGCGCATCTTCGCCGAGCGCGCGATGGGCCTGGCCCAGCAGGCAGTGCTGCGCCTGGAGGAGCGTATCCACTACGACCCCGAGGCGAACATCTGCTACGCCAACTTCGAGGGGCTCAACCTGGCCACCGAGGACGACGTGGCCGAACTGTCGGCCTACCTCGACGGCTACTTCCAGAGCATTGGCCGCCCGGTGAATGTGATCGTCAACTACGACAACTTCAACCTCAATCCCAACGCCGCCGAGGCCTTCTACGCCATGGTCCGGCGCAATACCGAGCGTTACTTCCTCTCATCGACCCGCTACTCGACCAACGCCTTCTTCCGGCGCCTGCTCAGCGCCCGGCTGGAGGGGATCGACATGCCGCAGGCGGTCTACCGGAGCTATGCCGAGGCGCGGGAGGGACTGGAGTAGCAACAGAAAGGACGCCCGATGACGCTGACCGATACCCGCGAACTGGTCCACGAGGTGATGCGTGACGCCCAGGCCGAGTTGATCGCCGGCTTCGAGGCGGTTGAGCGCGAGGGGGCGCCCCATGCCGGCCTGGCCCCCGGGAGTTTCGGCGCCGCGAGCTGGGAGCGCCCCGGTGGCGGCGGGGGCACGGCCCGCGTGCTCACCGAGGGTGCGGTCTTTGAGCGCGCCGGGGTCAATGTCTCGGCCGTCAGCGGCGCCGAGGTGCCGCCGAGCATCTACCAGGAGCAGCCTGCAACCCGTGGCCACGCCTATTTCGCCACCGGCGTGTCGATGGTGCTGCACCCGCGCAACCCCTACGTGCCGGCCTTTCACGCCAACCTGCGCTACTTCGAGGCCGGCGAGACCCGCTGGTTCGGTGGGGGCATGGACCTGACCCCCAGCTATGGCTTTGCGGAGGATGCGCGCCATTTCCACAGCACGCTCAAGGACTACGTGGAGCGTCACGCGGTGGTCGACTACCCTACGGTCAAGGCCTGGTGCGACCGCTACTTCTACCTGCCCCACCGCAAGGAGATGCGCGGCATCGGCGGGATCTTCTTCGACCAGCTGAGCCCGGCCAGCACCGATGACTTCGAGCGCGTCCTGGCCTTCGTGCGCGAGGGCGCCGCCAGCATCCTTGCCGCCTACCTGCCCCTGGTGCGCCGCCGCTTCGCCACCGCCTACGGCGAGCGTGAACGCCAGTGGCAACTCTACCGGCGCGGCCGCTACGTGGAGTTCAACCTGGTCTACGACCGGGGCACGCGCTTCGGCCTGCAGACCGACGGCAATATCGAGGCGATCCTCATGTCGCTGCCGCCCCTGGCCCGCTGGGAGTTCCAGTACACGCCAGAGCCCGGTAGCCCCGAGGCCGAGATGGCGCGCTTTCTCGTGCCCCACGACTGGGCAGCCTGAGTCGCGCACAGTCTTTGCACAAAAATTGTTTATATAACACTGGCTTTCATAAGTGTTATAATGCGGGAAACGCGTAGTCAGCAGTGCACACTCGCGCCTTCCCCGAGGGAGATTGCTATGCCCCCGAAGGCACCGTTCACGCGCGAAGACGGTCTCTATCATTCGTTCTGCGGGCTGGTCAGCGTCGGCTGGCTCTACCAGAAGATCAAGGACAGCTTCTTCCTCATCCTCGGCACTCACACCTGCGCCCACCTGCTTCAGAATACGCTCGGGGTGATGATCTTCGCCCGCCCGCGCTTTGCGGTCTCGCTGCTGGAGGAGGGCGACCTGAGCTCTTCGCAGCCTCATATCGCCGACCAGATCGACGAGATCAAGCGCGAGCACAAACCCTCGGTGATCTTCCTGCTCTCCTCCTGCACGCCCGAGGTGATGAAGGTCGAGTTCGAGGGGCTGGCCCACTCGGTGAGCACGCCCGAGGTGCCGGTGCTGTTCGTGCCCGCCTCGGGGCTCGACTACACCTTCGCCCAGAGCGAGGACTCGGTGCTGCAGGCGCTGCTGCCCTTCTGCCCGGTGGCGCCGCCCGACGACCGGCGGGTGGTCTTCCTCGGCTCGGTCAACGATGCCATCGCCGACGATTTTGCGCTTGAGGCCGCGCGCCTGGGCATTCCGGTGGCCGGCTTCCTGCCCGCCAACCACTTCCACGAGTTGCCGCCGATCGGCCCCGGCACGGTGATCGCCCCGCTCCAGCCCTTCCTGCCCAAGGTCGCCAACCAGCTGGTCAATGAGCGCGAGTGCCGCGTTCTCTCTTCGTTGTTCCCCTTCGGCCCCGACGGCTGCCGCGCCTTCTGGGAGGATCTCGCCGCCGAGTTCGGCATCACGGTCGACCTGTCCGAGCGCGAGGCCGCGGCCTGGGAACGGATCAGCGCCCATACCGAACTGCTGCGCGGCAAGAAGGTCTTCTTCGCCGCTGATACGCTGCTCGAGCTGCCGCTGGCCCGCTTCCTGCGCGCCGCCGGCGCCGAGGTGCTGGAGTGCTCCACGCCCTACATCAATCGCCGCTTCCACAGCCGCGAGCTCAAGGCCCTCGAAGGGGTGCGCCTGGTGGAACAGGCCAACTTCGAGCGCCAGCTGCGCTCGATCGCCGAAGAACAGGCCGACCTGGTGATCTCGAACATTATCACCGCTAACCCGCTGATCGGCCGCGGCGTGGTCGCCAAGTGGGGCACCGAGTTCATCTTCTCGCCCATCCACGGCTGGGCCGGCGTCAATACCCTCGTCGGTCTCTTTACCCGCGCGCTGCGCCGCCACGCCCAGCTCGACCCGCTCGGCCTCGATCCGGTCTGGACCGCCGGGGTGATGCCCAGCGCCCCCCGCGAGGTGATCCCGCTGCAGCGGCAGTAGTCACGGAGTGTGTGATGCGACTTGCCTACTGGATGTACGAGGGCACCGCCCACCACGGCGTCGGCCGGATCATGAACTCCATGCGCGGCGTGCACGCCGTGTTCCATGCCCCTCAGGGCGATGATTATGTGACCACGATCTTCACCATGCTGGAGCGCACCCCCGGCTTCCCCGCCATGACGACCAGCGTGGTGAGCGGCACCGACCTTGCACGGGGCACCATTCGCCTCCCCGAGACGCTGCGCCAGGTCGAGGCCAGCCGCCACCCCGAGCTGATCGTGGTGGTGGCCTCCTGCTCAACGATTCTGCTCCAGGAGAACCTGGAGATCGCGGCAAAATCCTCCGGCGTGGCCTGCGATGTGCTGGTCTACGATGCGAATCCCTACCGTATGGCCGAGACGAGCGCCGCCGATGGGCTCTTTACCGAGCTGGTGAAGAAGTATGCCAGCGCGCAGCCGCTCACCGCGCAACCCAGCGTCAATATCCTCGGCCCCTCGTCGCTCGGCTTCCACGCCCGTCACGATCTGATCGCGCTGCGGCGCATGCTCCAGGTGCTCGGCGTCGAGGTGAACGTGGTCGCGCCCTGGGGCGCCTCGGTCGATGACCTGCGGCGCCTGCCGGCCGCCTGGCTGACTATTGCGCCCTACCGGGAGCTCGGTGGGCGCGCTGCCGAGTATCTGGAGGCCCAGTTCGGCACCACGGCGCTGCGCGAGGCGCCGATCGGCGTCCAGCCGACGCTGCGCTGGCTCGAGGCGCTCGTCGCCGGCCTCAACAGCGTCGCCGCCCGCAGCGGAGCCCCCGGCGTGACGCTCCCGCCGCTCACCGCCTTCTCGCTCGATGGCATGTCGGCGCCCTCCAATGTGCCCTGGTTCGCCCGTACCGCCGATATGGAGAGCTTCTCGGGCAAGAGTGCCTTCGTCTTTGGCGATGCCACCCATACGGTCGGCGTGGTCAGGTTCCTCGCCGATGAGCTCGGCATGCCCATCGCCGGCGCCGGTACCTATCTGCTCAAGGAAGCCGACTGGGTGCGCGAGCAACTGCAGGGCTACGTCAGCGACGAGCAGTTCCTTGCCACCGACGAGTTCCAGACGGTGGCGGCCCGCATGGCCGAGCTGCGCCCCGAGCTCGTCTGCGGCACCCAGATGGAGCGCCATAGCGCCCGGCGCTACGACCTGAACTGTATGGTGATCGCGCCGCCGACCCACATCGAGAACCACCTCCTCGCCTACCGCCCCTTCCTCGGCTTCGACGGCGCCGATGTGATCGCCGACGAGGTCTATACCACCTGTACGCTCGGTATGGAGAAGCACCTGATCGATCTCTTCGGCGATGCCGGGCTGGAGCACAGCGAGGAGCCCGTGGAGCAGCCGGTGGCCGTCGCGCTGCCCAACGGCGCGGAGCCACATCCGGTGGCAACCCTCGCCGCTCCCGCGCTGGCGGTCGCTGAGACGGCGACGACGACGACCATTGCCGCTCCGCCGGTGCTTGCCCCGGTCTGGAGCCACGATGCCGAGGCGATGCTGAAGAAGGTGCCCTTCTTCGTCCGCGGCCGGGTGCGCACCAATGTCGAGAAGTACGCCCGCGAGCAGGGCCATGCTGAGATTACCGCCGAGGTGCTGCTGGCGGCCAAGGAAGCGATCGGGGCGTGAGACGTGAGGATGTGAGGATGTAGAGAGGAACCTGAGAGATTCCTATGAGCACCACAACCGCCCGCCCGCTGCACGAGATCACGCTCCTCAGTCAGGCCGAGCGCTTCAAGGGGCGTCCAAAGCTCTGCTCCGACTGTGGCGTCTGCGGCGGCGAGTTGCGCCCGGCGATGGCCCGCTCGTGCGTCTTTGTCAACAATCAGCACGAGGCCATTGAGCGGCGGCTGCACGGTCGCAACCGTCAGGACGGCGATGAACTGCTCTTCGGTATCCACCGCGCCATCCACATCGCGCGGATGCGCCCGCTCAACCCTGCGGCCCAGTGGAGCGGCATCGTCACCAGCCTGGGCGCGCTGCTGCTCGAACAGGGGCTGGTGGAGGGCGTGATCACGACCCGGGCGGTCCCCGGCACCCGCTGGGCGCCGCTGCCCTTCCTGGCCCGGACGCCCGCGGAGGTGATCGCCTCGGCCGGTAATAAGCCCTGCCTCTCGCCCAGCCTCGAGGTGCTCGACGAGGTGCGCGCCTCCGGTCTGCGGCGCATTGCCTTTATCGGCACCGGCTGCCAGGTGCACGCCCTGCGCGCCCTTGAGCAGGAGCTCGGCCTCGAACGGCTCTATGTGATCGGCATCCCCTGCACCGACAATACCTCCTACCCCGACCTGATGCGCTTCCTGCAGGTGGCCTCGAAGTCGCCTGAGACGGTCGTTCACCACGAGTTTATGCAGGACTTCCGCATCCACCTGCGCCACGAGGATGGGCACGTCGAGAAGGTCAACTTCATCGACCTCGACGTGGCCGCCCTCGGCGGCGAGCGCGGCGTCTTCCCGGCCGCCTGCCTGAGTTGCTTCGACTACCAGAACGGTCTCTCCGACCTGACCATCGGCTACATGGGCGCGCCGCTGCCGCCGGAGCAGCGCTGGCAGTGGATGCTGGTACGCACCGAGCGCGGCGAGGAGCTCTTCAACCTGATCCGCCCGCGCCTGGAGCTCGGCCAGCGCAGCGAGGGCGGCAATCGGCGCGTCGGTATGCGCGCCTATGTGCGCATGCTGCGTCGCCCGCGCCCGCGTCCACCAGCACCGGTGCGCAAGTTCGTGGCCTGGATGCAGCGGACGAAGGGCACCAAAGGCCTGGAGTTCGCCCGCGGCGTGATCGAGATGAAACTGATGCGCAACCTGGTCTATGTGCGTGACCAGCACGCACGCCTGGAGCGGCGCATCGTCCCTGGGTATGTCTACCGCGCGCTGGCATACGTTGGCGACGTGTATGAGCAGGAGTTCGGGCGTCCGTTGGAACCGGAAACGGTGCGGAAAGCGTAGTGCAAAGCAGAGACGAGGGAGCAACAGATGTCACTGATCCTCGCGGTCTACGGCAAAGGCGGCATCGGCAAGTCCACCACCAGCGCCAACCTCTCCGCTGCGATGGCCCTCAAGGGCGCCAGGGTACTGCAGATCGGCTGCGACCCGAAACACGACAGCACCTTCCCGCTCACCGGGCTGCTCCAGCCGACGGTCATCGACGTGCTCGAGGAAGTTGACTTCCACGTGGAGGACGTGGCCCGCGAGGACGTGATCCGCACCGGTTTCGCCGGCGTGGATACGCTGGAGTCGGGTGGCCCGCCGGCCGGCTCGGGCTGCGGCGGCTACGTCGTCGGCGAGACGGTCAAGCTGCTCAAGGAGTTCGGTCTCTATCACAAGTACGACGTGATCCTCTTTGACGTGCTCGGCGACGTGGTCTGCGGCGGTTTCTCGGCCCCGCTCAACTACGCCGACTACGGGCTGATCATTGCCTGCAACGATTTCGACAGCATCTTCGCCGCCAACCGCCTCTGCCTGGCGATCGCCCAGAAGAGCCAGCGCCACAAGGTGCAGATGGCCGGGCTGATCGCCAACCGCGTTGACCCGGAGTTCGGCGGTACCGAGTTGCTCGAGCAGTTCGTCGAGAGTGTGGGCACCCGCATTATCGGGCGCGTCCCCTACCACGACCTGATCCGCCGCTCGCGTCTCGCGGGCAAGACGCTCTTCGAGATGGAGGGTGAGGGCAAGGAGATCTGCGTCAAGCCTTTCAACGAGATGGCCGAGTATCTGCTCAACCAGCCCGAGACCAGTGTGCCCAATCCGATGCACGACCGCGCAATCTTCGACGTCGTCGGCGGCTGGAAGTAACGGAGGTGCCAACGGAGGTGCCGCAAACCGTCTGAACGGGGCGGCAAACACATCTATGGACGCCAAACGTAGCTACGCTCTCGCCGGAGCCGCCCTGTTCAACCCGATGGCGGCCGTCTACTGGCTCGATGTCGTCCGTGGCCGCAAGCCATCCGCCGGGCTGGCCGTCGTCAGTGCGGCGGGGGCGGCCTGCGCCGCCCTGGCCGTCCCGCGGGGCAAAGTCGCCCAGGCGATCGGCGCCGGGGCGCTGGCCGCCGCCGGCGCTGCCCTGGCCGGCCTGGTGCTCGACCGCTACGTTGCCTGGATCGATCGACATGACCAGGAGCCCGCGCCGCCCGATGCCCAGACATTGCTCGTCCCCGCCGCCGCCGCCTGCGGCGCCGTCGTGGCCGCCGTCGCCGTGGTTGGCCGCCACGCAACCGAGTACGCGCCGTATAGCGGCAAGCCCGGTGACTATCGCTGGATCGCGGCCCAGACCCACCCCGCCGCGCGCGTGAGCGCCTGGACCGGCTACCTGCTGCACCAGTTCGGCATCTGGGGCTGTGTCTACGCCGCGCAGCGCGCCCGCCTGGGCTACGCCGACGGCATGCGCCAGATCAACTGGATCGCCCTGGCCGTCAATGCGGCGGGCGTGGCCCTGCACGCGCTGCAGACCCGCCACTCCTACGACGGGCTGGCGATCGATGTGCCGGAGGGCACCTCACTCGGCTCGGCATCCTTCATGCTGATGCTGATACTGGCGATGGAGGCGCCGCGGCGCGGCCTGATCCTGGGCCTGCGCCAGCTCAAGCTCCCGCCGGAGTTGCCGCGCTTCATCCGGCGCTACCACGGCTACATCTTCAGTTGGGCCGCCGTCTACACCTTCTGGTACCACCCGCTCGAGCCGCTGCCCTCGCACCTGGGCGGGGTGTACCACATGCTGCTGCTCTTCGTCCAGTCATCGCTGCTCTTCACCAGGGCCCATCGTGACCCGCGCTGGACGCTGGCGCTCGAGATGCTGGCGATGCCGCACGCAGTGATCACCACCCTGCAGAAGCGCAGCGGCCTGGAGGGGATGTTCGCGTTCGGCTTCCTGGGCATGTTCGTGCTGAACCAGATGCACGGCCTCGGTCTCTCGCGGGCCGCGAAGCTCAGCCTTGGCTCGGCCTACACGGCTGCGGCCCTGGCCTGGTATGGTCGTCGCCAGCAGTTGCAGCGCCTGCCAGACACGATGCGCATCCCCATGCTCGAGTACAGCATCGTCGGTATTCTGGCCCTGCTGTCGCTGTTCATCCGGGTGTTGCGACGGCCACTCCCGAAGCCCGAGGTCGTTTGAGCAGGCGCTGCGGAGGTCTGCGACCGTGGCGCGAGTGATACTCCTGGCGCAGGGCTGGCTGGTCTGCTTCCAGTGCCAGCCGCCCTGCTTCATAGCCTGGTAGCTGCACACATTGGCATCACTTCGCTGATGGGACGAAGCGAGCGAAGATGACGCCGAGTTCGTAGAGCAGGTACATGGGGATGGCCAGCAACGCCAGGTTGATCGGGTCGCCGGTGGGGGTGATCAGCGCGGCGATGATCACCACGGCAACGATGGCGAAGCGTCGGTATTTGCGCAGTTGCTGGGCAGTGACGACGCCCATAAAGGCGAGCACGTAGATGATCACCGGCAGTTCGAAGACAACGCCGTTGATCAGCAGCAGCAGCGTGATGGTGCCGAGGAAATTGGCGAGCGACGGCTGGGTCTGGATAAGCTCGGAGGAAGAGAAGCCAATCAGGAAGCGGATGGCCGTGGGCACGGTGATGAACCAGCCAAAGGCCAGCCCGGCGAGGAAGAAGCACATCACAAAGGGCAGGGCGGTGAACAGCACTCGCCGCTCTTTGTCGGTGAGTCCGGGCACGATGAAGGCCAGCAGCTGGTAGACGATCACCGGCATGCCGATGATCACACCCACGCTGAGCGCGACCGTCATGTAGCTGGTGAAGGCCTCTGCGGTGCCAACCGCCTGCACCGGTGCGTAGCGCTCGTTGATCGGCGCGAAGGTGGCGATCAGGATGTCAACCAGCCGGATCGGGCCTTCCGGCAGCACCATGATCACGCCGATCACCAGGCCGACGATCACGCCGATACCGGCCCGCACCAGGCGTGTGCGGAGCTCGACCAGGTGCTCGATCAGGGTCATGCTGTGACCCTCATCGGGCTCGGGGGTGTTCGCCGTGGTGGGCCGGATCTCCTGGACTGTCACCGTGACACTGTCTCCTCTTCAGGTGGCCGGGCCAGGCTCCAATCGGCGCCAAGCACGCCGCGCTCCCGCAGCTCGCTCACGAGCTGCTGCAGCTGCGCGCTAAGCGCCTGGATCTGACTGAGGATGCGCTCGTGCTCCTCGCCCGCGAGGGGTGCAGGGGGGGCTGCCGGTTCCGCCGTGCTGCCGGCGCCGTTCAGCGCGGGCGGCTCGTCATCGGCGGGCGGATCGTGCAGCCGCGCGCGGCGCTTGGCAAGCTCACGCGCCCGCTCGTCCACCGGTGCGAGGACGCTGGTTGGCTCGGTACCGGCGATACGATTGGGCCGGGTGGCGGCAGGCACTGTCTGGGCTGCAGGCTGGGGGGTGAGCGGCGCCACTTCGGGTGCAGCCAGTTCGGCTGCGGGCGCGGCTGGTGGCAGTTCCGCTGCGCCCGTGGCCCCTGCCGGCTCGGCGGGCACGGCTTCGCCGGCGGAAGGCGGGGTGCTCGCCGCTGCTCCCGGCGTATCGC
>DAOUBZ010000200.1:0-24214 GCA_034432515.1 Chloroflexaceae bacterium
CTGGCGCGGAACAACTCGCCGCTGCGGGTATGCTGGCTGCAGCAACCAGCTATGAGCAGGCCGGCGACGCCGATCCTGTGGCTCCCGCCACGGGCTGGCGCGAGGCGCGCCAACTCTGTGAGCGCGCCCAGGCCCTGAGCCCGGGCGAGGCCGGGCAGGCCTGCCTGGAGCGGCTCAGGCAGAAGCTGGACACCCTGCTTGCCGTGCAGCACACAGCCACACCGATGGCGCCCGCGCCTACCGCCACAGCCCGCCCGGTCGCCACCCCGCGCCCGACGACCCGCCCTGCGGCGTCGGCCTTCAGTGTGGTGCAGCGCAAGAGCTTCGAGGGGAGCGGCAACAGCGGCCAGTTCGCCTCGTGCATCGACGTCCAGATCCTCGGCCCGGCAGGCCCGATCAGCGGCGCGGTGGTCGGCATCAACAACGGCGAGCACAGCTACCAGAACCAGACTGACACCAACGGCTACACCGGTCGTTGTGGCCTCGGTGCCTCGACCTGGAGCGTGGTGCTGTTCTGGACCCCCGCGACGGGGAGTGTCAGGGGTATGACGACCACCGTCTACCTGAGCGGTTCGCCCGATCAGCGGGCAGCGGTGGTCATCCAGGGCAGGTAATGCGTGCGTCGGCCCTACTGGCGTGCCCGTCAGGCCAGCCGCTCGCCGATCAGCGTGACGGGGAGGCACAGGCCGTTCTCGCCGAGGGTCAGGTGGTCGCCATCCCGCAGCAGGCCGGGGCGTCCCGCAGCGAGCGGGACGCCGTTCAGCAGCGTGGCGACATCGCTGCGCTCGGTGGTAACGGCCCAGACCCCGTCGGCTGCAAGGCCGACGTGGCAGTGCGGCCGGTTTGACACATAGCGGTAGCGCGAGGTGCGCTGCTCCAACAGGACCAGTTCGCGGCGGTGCGCCTCCGGGTTGAGGAGCGCCAGGGCCTGCAGCAGCCAGCCCCGGGTCAGTACGACGCCCCGGTGAGGCAGGGCCAGTTCGCTCCCATCGCTGAGGCCGAGCAGACAGCGCTGTGGCATCGCCAGGTCACACTCGGTTAGCCAGAGGTGGCTGCCGGAGCGCACGCCCTGCGTGCTGGCGACCTCGGCGAGGTGTAGGGGCCGCCCGGCAGGCGAGTCAAGGCGCAGCGTGTAGGGGATCAGCCTGCCCTGCTCGTCCTGAGCGGGCAGGCCACACCCGTGCACAAGGAGCGGGATCAACTGCGCCGGGGGGCTGTCCTCGCAGACGATCGTCGTTGTCTGCTCTGCGCCCCCGACGAGCCAGTGGAGGGTGACGGTGAGCATATCCTGGCGCTGGCGCATCATCGGCTCCCTGGATACCTGTTGGCCTGGTTCAGAAACGACCATTCGTGTTTGACAGTCGTAGCGAGGATGCGATGAAGCGATGAGGCGATTCGTTCGCGTCCTCGCTTCATCGCATCTTTGCAAACGGTCATGCGGGTTTGAATTACATCCAGGCGTGCAGATGGCGGTGTGGATGGCGGCCGTCACGCGGCACGTGTCCCGGCTCACCCGGTCACGTCGGCGCGGGCGACCTGCACGAGGTCGCGTTCCTCCTCATAGACCAGCAGCGCGCGGCCAGGCGGTTGCTCGGCGTCACGCTGGTCGGCCAGGGGCAGCGTGATGCCGAACAGCCGTGTCCCGGGGTCGTAGCGGCCCGGCCAGAGCAGGAGGCCGACCCGTGCCGCCTCCAGCGCCCGCAGCAGGTTGTCATCGGGATAGGTGATGCCCGTTGCCACGATCAGGTGCTCGCCGTGCTGCCCACCGCTCTGCGCGATCGCGCAGAGCAACTCGTGGAGGTTCGGCTCGCCGCCGTAGCTCGGGGTAAGCTGGCTGCGCATGCGTTCGCGACAGAGCGTGTAGTCGTCCACCAGCAGAACGCGGCGCACCGGGCGTTGTTCTGCGCGGGCAGCGATCAGGGCCAGCTGGAGCTTTGCGGCGCCGGGCTCGTCGTCGGCATAGACGGCGGTGTGGGGCAGCGCCCGGAGCGGGCGCAACCCGCCCCGTGGGCCATCGAGAATGAACAGGCGCAGTTCGGCGGGGCCGTAGCGGGCAGCAAGCGAGCGCGCCACACAGACGAGCACGCCGGTTTTGCCGCTGCGGCGCGGGCCAAGCACCAGTGCGTGGGGCGTCTCGTGCGCCAGCCGCAGCCAGGCGACACCGAGGGACAGGCTCTCGCGCCCGATCGGCACCGCCAGGCCGTCGCAGGACGGACCCGGGTCGGCTGTGGGTTCCAGTGTTGCCAGGTCCAGCCGTTCCGGGAGCAGTTCGACCGGAGGCGGCGCCGCGCTGACGTCCTGATTGTGCGCTGCCCAGCGAGCGCGCAGCGCGGCAGCCTGCCGTCGCAAGTCGGCGCTCAGTTCGGCATCGAACGAGCCGCTGCGCTCATCGATGGCTTCGCCCGCCGTGGTCTCACTGTCGAGGGCGGGGAGCGCGATCTGCACATCGAGCGGACCATAGTCGGGGTGGACGACCAGGGCGCGACCGGGGAGGGTGGGCGGGATCTGGGCGGTCACCCGCACGCCGAGTAGATCGGTGTAGTCGTGGAG
Source organism: Chloroflexaceae bacterium (assembly GCA_034432515.1). GTDB lineage: Bacteria > Chloroflexota > Chloroflexia > Chloroflexales > Chloroflexaceae > JACAEO01. The sequence continues at coordinate 2,551 of DAOUBZ010000200.1, forward strand.
CTCGGGCAGGCGCAGCGCGACACGGGTCTCGAGCAGTGAGAGCAGGCGGTAGCTGAAGTCGGATGCGCGGTCGGCGCTGAGCAGCAGATGGACGCCGAAGGGCCGCCCGAGGCGGGCGATGCGGGTCAGGTCGTCGATAATCCCGCCGTCGTCGTGGGCGTCGCGGAACTCTTCGCGGAGTACGGCGATCTTGTCGACCACGACGAGGATGGCGGGCAACCGGGTGCCGCTGGCGGCACGCAAGGCGGGCAGGTCGGCGGCATCGGCGGCGCGCAGCTGGTCCTGCCGCACGCGGATGGTGGCATCGAGCATACGGATCAGGCGCCGCACCCGTTCCCGCTCACGAGCCTGGATGTGGGCCCCGACGTGGGGCAGGTCGGCGAGCGGGCTGAGGCCCTGGCCGCCCGCGTCGATGAAATAGCACCAGAGATCGGCTGGCGCGTGGGAGAGGGCCAGCCCGAGGACGAGCGTGCGCAACAGGGTCGTCTTGCCGCTGCCTGGCGCGCCGACGACCGCCAGATGACCATCGGTCAGGCTCACGGCGAGGGGCTCGCGGCGGCTCTCCTGGGGCAGGTCGAGCAGGCCAATCGGCTGGCGCAGCCAGGCCGCGCCGGCGGGTGGTGTCGCCCAACTGGCGCAGTCGGTGACGCCAAGTGCGGCGAGCGGCAGGCGCGCGGGTAGGGGCGGTTGCCAGATCTGCTGCGGACGCCAGCCGGGCCAGGCCGGCGTGGCGTCCGCAGCGGCGGCACTGAGCGCGCGCACCAGCACGTCGAGGTCGGTCTCGCGGGTCGTGATGGTACTCGCGGCCTGATCGGGAGCGACGGGCTGCTCACGGCCATCGCGCAGGAAGCTGACCCGCGGGCCTGCTGCGTGGTGAGGGCCGCCGGGACGGTACGGGCAGGTCACCTGGGCAACTTGCAGCAGGCGCAGTTCGCTGCCGACACGGAAGTAGGCCCGACCGGGCAGGTCGGTGGGCAGGAACGCTGCGTCGGGCTTGAGCAGCATTTCGCGACTGTCTTCGCTGCTGCCCAGGCGCAGCGCGATGAAGAACTTCAGCTGGCTCCGGATCTCATCGCTGACGGCGCGCGACGGCTGCTGGGTGGCCAGGAGCAGGTGCACGCCAAGGGAGCGGCCCTGCTTGACGACGCGGATCAGCTCGGCCACAAAACCGGGGTAGCTGCGCGCCAGTTCGTCGAACTCGTCGACGATAATCAGCAGGTTGGGCAAGGGCGGCAGCCCGACCCGGGCGGCGAGGGCGCGGTAGTCGCCGATGTTCTCAACCTTCGTACTGTGGCTAGCGGCCGCCGCTTTCAGCAACTCTTTGCGCCGCCGCAGTTCGCTCTTGATCGCGGTCATCGCCCGCTCGGCGAGCCGGCCCTCCAGGTCGGTCACCATGCCAGCGGTGTGGGGAAGCGGCGCGAACATCATCAAGGCGGCGCCGCCCTTGAAGTCGATCAGCAGCAACTGGAGCCGCTCAGGGGCGTGGCTGGCGGCGAGCGCGGCGATAATGCTCTGCAGCAGCACACTCTTGCCGGCCCCGGTGGCACCAGCGATGATCCCGTGGGGGCCGTGGCGGCTCTCGTTCAGATCGAGGTAGATCGGCTGCCCGTCAGCCCCGGCCCCGATTGGCACAGCCGGGTGCCAGGCGGTTGTGGGCGGCTCGCGCCACCAGCGGGGTGGCGCCAGATCCTCGGCCGAGGCAATGCCGAGCAGGTCGAAGAGCCGTACGGCACGAGGAATGTCCTGGGCGCCGCCGCTCTCAAGCAGCCGCACCCCGGCCAGGTGGCGGGCCAGGCGGTCGCTGGCCACAAGGTCGACGCCGTCAGGCGAGAAGCGCTCACGCGGCCACTGGTCCCCGGCGCGGGTCCAGCGCGCGCCGTGGGCTTCGATCTCGAGCATGGCCGCACAGGCTTCGGGGATGCGGGGCCAGGCGGGCACCAGGAGGAGCACAACGATGCCGAGCGGCCCGCCGTGGCGGAGCAGTTCGGTCACAGCGGCATGGGCTTGCAGTTGCTGATCACCATCGACCACAAGCAGCAGACGCGGCACGTGGCTGGTGGCCTCGCTGCGGCCGGCCTGTTCCCGCCGCCGGCTGAGCAGGTCGAGCAGGTCGCTGACGAGACGCGCGGCGGTATCGGGATGGCCGGCAAGCATACGCCCGCCTGGCGACGGATCATTGCTCAGGGGCATCGTATGGGGGAGCCAGCGGAGCCACTCCCACTCGGGCGCGGCCTCGGGGGGGTAGAGCGCGGCGAGGCGCAGGTCGGCGGGGGCGTGCAGGGTGACGGCCTGCCAGACCAGCGCACGGGCCAGGGCGGCAGCCGCCGGACGCGGCCCGGCGAGACCAAGGGAGCCGAGCGCGGCGAGTGGCAGGCTGATCGGCACCTGGCGCAGCGTGGCGTGCTCAGCGGCGATCTGGAGCAAGCGGCGGTCCACGGCGCCGTCGGGTGCGGGGGGTGGCACTTGGGCCTGGCTGGCCGCCGGGAGGTGGCCGCTGCCGACCCGCAGGTCGAGAAAATCGTCATCGGCGGGGCGTCGCTCCCAGAGGCGCGGTTCGGGGGCACTGCCCCCGGCGGCACCGGTGATCAGCAGCAGTTCTTGCGGGTCGGGCCAGAGGTAGGTCCGGGCGCTATACTCCTGGTCGTAGAGGCGGCGCAGGCGGGCGCGCTGGCTCTCGAGGCGATCCTCGAAGTAGGCGCACCGTTCGGCGTACTGGCCAGCCGCCCGGCGGCTGCTGGCGCGGCGGCTGAGCAGCGCCGCGCCAACGCCGAGCACGGCCATGGCGCCGCTGGGCAGGGCCACCAGCAGCGGGTTGCCGCCGCCGAGGCTTGCGGCGCCTGCGAAGACCCCCGCCCCCAGCAGGGGCAGCGTGAGCTGTGCCCAATCGGTGGGGACGGGCTCGGTTGGCGTCGGCGGCTCGGGCAGATCAACGCGCTCGGCCACCCAGTGGGGGCGGACGCGGGGCGGGCGGTTGAAGCTGTGGTCGCGCACCCTGGCCTCCTCAGGCATGGTTCACCGTCTCAGATCGGTCGCTGCTCCCGGCTCTCGCGCGCGCGGCGGGCGCGTTCTTCCCGTTCGCGACGTTCGTGCTCCTCCCGTTCACGAACGCGCCGTGCCTGCTCTTCGCGGGCGCGCGCGCTCGCCTGGTCGATGGCCAGCGCGGCCCGGCGGCAGGTGGCGGCAAGCTCGTTCAGTTCGGCGTGCAGCCGGCTGCGCCAGGCATCGAAGAACTCGTAATAGACCCCGCGCCAGTCACCGCTGGCCTCGCGGCGCACCTGAGCGGTTTCGGCAAGCGAGCGGTCAAGCTCATCGGCGGTGCGCCGGAGGGCCGCCGCAGCCTCGGCGGCAGCCCGGTGGTCCCAGCGCACGTCGTGCCAGATCGACTGGTTCCAGGGTGACATAGGCAACCTCGTTTTCAACCTGCGCCTGGTGGCGGCGTATCACAGGGCGATGGCAGGGGCCGTTCGAGCCTGACCGGGCCGTAAACCTCGAAGTAGGCAGGGTCGACGGTAAAGGGCAGCACCTGGGCCTGGGGCGGCAGAGCGCTGTAGACGGGCTCGTCGTAGGAGCCGTGGGCGGCCTGCGGGTCGGTGATCTGGCCATCATCGAGGATGTGCACGTCGGCGAAGCGCTCGGGGTTATGCCCTGCCCCGACATTGAGCGCCAGGGCATCGTCGGCATCAACGTAGTGGTTGACGATCGTATCGGCGTAGAGTGGCGCGCTGAGCGGGGCAGGCTCGTCGGGAGGTACTCCGTTGGCCCGCCGGCTGTTGGGGCGCACCGCGCCGAAGGTGGTCACCGACGCGACGGTGTGGTTGCCGGTGCGCAACTGGCGCTGGACCTCGGGGTCGTTGAGCATGAGCATGATCATGCCGCCGCCCATGCTGTGGCCTGCCAGGTGGAGCGTGCTGCCGGTCGGCAGGCGCTGCAGCTGATCGAGGAACTGGTCCTTAACGTAGGCGAAGTACTCGTTTTCGTTGGTATGCCCGTTGGCGGTGCGGGCCACCGAATGGAAATTGTTGGGGCCGTTGGCGTTGCTGGGGTCGAGCCCGGCGATGCCGACGGCGTACTCCTGCGCACCGACCCGGGCGAGGCGCACCTGCTCGTCAGCGTAGTAGCTGATCAGGCTGTGATCGCCGTGCATCAGCGCCTGCGGGCCCAGGTAGAGCCGGCCATCGCTACCCTGGTGCCGGACGGTCGTGGGGTCGAACATCTCCCTCACCGCAACGTCCCGGGTGCCGCGGAACGGGTCGCGCAGCGGCTCGGCGTGGGCGGGGGGGCGCGGCCGTGTGCAGCTGCCGAGCGCGCCGCACAGGGCGCGATTCAGTTTATCGAGGCGCTCAGTGATCGACAGGAGCCGTGGCTCGTCGATCGGGTGGTACATCAGTCGCCAGAAGCTCTCCTTGAACAGATTGAGCAGATCGGCGGGATGCTGCACGGGCTCGGTCAACCAGCGCGATCCATCGCTCGCGACGACGACCGTGCTGGCGCTGAGCCCCAGGGTCAGCAGGAGTGGCGTCAACACGGTGATCAGCAGGGGGATGTAAAGCGGCCAGAGGTCGCCGCTTTCCTCGATGAGCAGTTCGGCGAAGGCGAGGCTATTGTCGAGCGCCAGGGCGATGCTATCCCACGCGAAGTCTTGCGTTGGCTCGGAGGTGCTAAGGAGTTCGTAGAGCTCACGAGCAGCGGGGGGCAGCACCAGGGTATGCAGTCGATGGGAGGCGATCCAGTGGCCCAACTGGATCTGCTTCGTGGTCAGGGCAGCCGTGTCCTGATCGGCGGCGCGGAAGGCCTCGGCCACGCGGCTGGTCCACACGGCAAGCTCGGCCTCGCTGCGGGCGGCGGTTCCGAGGCGCGCGGCGAGGCCCTCGGTCTCGGGCACTGCATACTCGGTGCAGCGGGCGGTGAAATGGCTGAGGATCAGCGCCAGACGGCTGGCCCCGGCCTCCAGCCGGGTCGCGCCGGCGCTGGTAACGCGGGCATAGCGGACGAGCGCGTCGGGACGCGCCGAGCTCGTGGTCATCATCAGGCTCCTCGTAGCGTGGGTCGATGCGCTGGGGCGGGGCGTGTCGCGAGGAGCACGAAGGCCGCCCGGCGGGGCGGGCAGTGCCGCTGCCAGGCGGCCTTCGTGGTGTGGCGCGGGTGGGGCTACATGTTGCCGCCGGCCTGCATGATGTTCTGGTTGATCTGGTGGACCTGGCGGCGCAGCTCTTCGAGGGCCTGCTGGATACCGATCAGCTTGGTGTGCGTATCGGCCCAGTGCGCGCGGAACTCGGCGGCCAGGCGGCCGTCCCAGTTGTTCGGCTCGCTCAAGATCTGGCCCTGGGCGTTGAGCTCGCTGATCTGCTGGAGCAGCGGGCCAGTGACGATGCGCTGGAAGGCGCTAATCGCCTCGCGGGCGGCGGCGGTGGAGAGGACGCGGTCGCTCATTGGTGAAGCCTCCTGCGGTACGTGGGCGAACATCTCGCTGTATGTACCGCAGGGGCGGTGCAGAGGATTCGCAGCAGCGCAGGGTGTTGCAGAGGTTACGGGTAGATGCCGCGGGTCGTGACGGCGTCGGCAACACGCCGGACGGCGAGCAGATAGGCGGCGGTGCGCATGTGCACAGCGTGTTCGTGGGCGACCCTGAGCACACTGTGAAAGGCGTGGCCCATCACGCGCTCGAGCTGGGCATTGACCTCCTGCTCGCTCCAGAAGAACTCCTGGAGGCCCTGGACCCACTCGAAGTAGCTCACGGTCACCCCACCGGCGTTGGCGAGGATATCGGGCAGCACGAGGGTGCCCTGGTCATAGAGGATGTCGTCGGCCGCAGGCGTGGTGGGGCCATTGGCGGCCTCGGCCACGATGCGGGCGCGCACGCGGGGCGCATTGGCGGCGGTGATGACATCGCCGAGGGCGGCGGGCACGAGCACATCGCAGTCGAGCTCGATCAGGTCAGCGTTGCTGATCTGATCACCCTCGGGGTAGTCGCTGACCGTGCCGGTGCGGCCCTTATGCTCGGTGACCGCAGCCGGGTCGAGGCCGTGGGGGTTGTAGACCCCGCCACGGCTATCGCTGACCGCCACGATGCTGGCGCCGCGGGCCTGCAGCAGGCGCGCGACATTGGCGCCAGCGTTGCCAAAGCCCTGGACGGCAATCCGCAGGCGACTGAGCTCGAGCTCAAGCTGGCTGGCGGCCTGGGTGAGGACCGCAACCAGGCCGCGGGCCGTCGCCTCGTTCCGGCCCTCGGAGCCACCAATGTTGAGCGGCTTGCCGGTGACAATAGCGGGCACCGTGTAGCCCTGGTGCATGGAGATCGTATCCATGATCCAGGCCATAATCTGCGGGTTGGTATTGACATCGGGGGCGGGCACGTCGCGCTCGGGGCCGATCAGGATGCTGATCTCGGTGGCGAAGCGGCGGGTGAGCCGCTCGATTTCAGCGGTGGAGAGCTGTTTTGGGTCCACCACCACCCCACCCTTGGCGCCGCCGTAGGGCAGGTTGGTGACCGCGCACTTCCAGGTCATCCACATGGCCAGGGCGCGCACATCGTCCAGACTGAGCTCGGGATGGTAGCGGATGCCACCCTTAAGCGGGCCGCGCGCCAGGTTGTGCTGGACGCGGTAGCCGGTGAAGACACGGATGCTACCGTCATCGAGTTTCACCGGGAAGTTGACGGTGAGTTCGCGTTGGGGTGAGCGGAGGATGCTCCGCAGGCCAGGGGCAAGCTCGAGCAGATCGGCGGCGATGTCGAACTGGCGCTGCGCGATGGCAAAGGACGTGCGGGGCTCCTCGATCGGGGTTGCCAGGGCCATGGGATACTCCCTCCTCGTCAGTGAGTTGGCAGCCTGAGGCCGGTCGCGGCGGCATTGGCGCGACGGTCGCATGCTGAGATGCGGGGTGTGCTGGCACCAATGTGATTATAGCACGCCTTTTGTTGGGCGCCCGGTTCCATGGTATGCTTTGGGCAACGTTCAGCAGGCGCAGCAAGGCAGGATCGATCCTAAGGAGACTTCGTGATGCTCAGGCGGGTGGCGGTGCTCTACAACCCCTTCTCGGAGATCTCGATCGAGTGTTCGGCGCGGCTGGCGGCGTGGCTGCGCGCCCGCGACATCGTGGTCTGGCGCGGGGTCTCGCAGGAGGTGCGCGACACGCCGAGCGTGCTGCACGACACCGACATGATGGTGGCGATGGGCGGCGATGGCACGGTGCTGCGCGCTGCGCGGCTCTGCTTTCCGCTGGACATTCCGGTGCTGGCGGTGGCGCTCGGGCACCTGAGCTTTATGGCTGAGGTACAGCCAGACGAGGTCGAGCAGGCGATCGAGTTGGTGGACCAGGGGGGCGGCTGGTATGACGAGCGGGCGCTGATCCGCGCCACGCTGTACCGGGGCGGCCAGCAGATCGCCGATTTCACCGCGCTGAACGAGGCAGTGCTGTCGCGCAGCGAGCTCAGCCGTGTGGTAAACGCCCACGTGAGCGTGGACGGCTCCCCGCTAACGACCTACCACGCTGACGGGGTGCTGGTGGCCACGGCTACGGGCTCAACCGCCTATGCCCTGGCGGCGGGCGGCCCGATTGTTGACCCGCGCTCACGGGCGCTGCTGCTGGTAGGCATCGCGCCGCATCTCTCGCGGGTGCCCTCGATGGTGCTCCACGAGGACGCGGTGGTGACCATTCAGCTGCGCAGCCGCCACCAGGCCAGCCTGGCGATCGATGGGCGCGAGAACCTGACCCTGCAGGAGGGCGACGAGGTGGTGGTGCGGCGCAGCCCGCGGGTGTGCACCTTCGTGCGCCTGCGCCCGAGCAACCAGTTCTATACCCAGCTGGTTGCGCGGCTACGGCGCGATGAGGAGTTTTAGGGCGCTGTCACTCCTGGGGGATGCCCAGGCTGGTAGCGCCGCCGCGCACCCCGCCACCCGGGAAGATGGAGCGCTCGGCGACGATGGGCTGGGTACTGCGCACCAGGGCAGAGACGGCGCTCTCGTCGGGGTAGAACTCGTGCACCGAGAGGGTGTAACGCGCGCCGGCGGGGACCGCGAAGCTCTGTGTGCCGGTGGCGCCGCCGGCGAAGGTGAAGTCGACCGTGACGCGGGCGCTGGTGCGGCCAGGGTTGCTCACACAGAGCACATAGGTGGCGTCACTGGTCCGTCCATCGACGAAGGCCCAGCGGTAGTGCGGCTCGGTCGCCCCGGCGCCGATCGTGCCAGCCGCGCCGCCATTGAAGGTCAGCGCTCGCTCCGCTACGATGGGCCGGTCGGCTTCGACCAGTGAGCTCACGCCGAGGCCGGGCACGATCTCGTTGGCGTCGATGCTGAGCTGTGAACGCGGCGGGATGGCATAACGCCTGATGGTGGCCTGCCCATCGGGGCCAAAGAAGGTGACGCTGGTGCGAGCGGGCTGGCTGTTGGGATTCAGGACCAGCAGGCGCATGCGGAAATCGCCCTCGGTGGTGCCCTCAGCGAAGTGCCAGCGCCGCGCCAGGGTCGTGATGCCGCGCCCGGTATGCAGGCCGGCCTGGTTGGGGCCAAAGCGCATGGTGCGCTCCACAGCGATCGGCTGGCTGGCGATCAGCTGGACGCCAAAGCCGGCGCCCAGCAGCGGGCGTGTACCGTCGGGCAGGGTGATGTCATTCACGGCGACCACCAACCGCGACTGGCCGGCGATCGTCACGGGCTGTTCGAAGTTGAGCCCGTCGCGGCGCATGTAGTTCAGCGTGGCCTGGACCGGGGCGGCACCCGGATTGAAGAGGATCAGGAAGGTGCGCGCGTCGCCTTCGGTGGAGCCCTCGGCGAAGTACCAGACGCGAGAAAGTTCGCTGATCCCGGGGCCGCCATCGAGGTCGGTGGTAAGGCCCATGCTGCGCTCGGCGAGGATGGGCGCACTCGACTCGACGATGGCGGGCAGTGCCGGGGCGCCCTGAACCAGGTCATTGACCGTGAGGTCGGCGCGGCCATTGGCGGGCACGGTGACGATGCGGGTCACCGGTGAATCACCGGGGCGGATCAGGGTCACGCGGGCGTCGGCCTGAGCGCTGCCGGGGTTGAAGAAGGCGAGCCGCTGGCTGTAGTCGGCCACATTGCCCTCGGCGAAGTACCAGCGGGCACGCACCGTCGACTCGTCGGCCTGGGTGCGGATCTGGGCCAGCTGGCTGCGCAGGGGCGGGAAGGGGTCGGGGGCCTCGGGGGCGACATCGTTATGGCCGGCGATGTTCGGGCGGACGACGCGCGCATCATCGACGGCAACGCTGTGTTCTCCAGTGGGGCTGATCGCATAGGCCTGGCCGAGCCAGGCGAGCAGGCTGACGAGTGTGCCGCTGGCGGCGGGCGTGGGGGCAGCGTCGCGGGGAGCGATCAGCGCGAGGTGGACGGCGGCATCGCCGCCGGAGAAGCGCGACACTGTCGAGGTCGGCCCACCGAGGCGACCCTCAAAGAGGTTGCCTTCGGGGTCAATCAGGTAGTGGTAACTGAGATCCTCCCAGTTGAGCACCTCGGTCTGATAGACTGCAAGGGCGCGCAGCAGGTCGAGGGTTGTGCTGGGCGTGGTGGTAGCATCGATCTGGTGGATAATCACCCGGCGCGGGTCGCGGCGGTCAGGCCGGGCGGAGCGCAAGCTGCCGCTCCAGTCGGCGCGGGTGATAACCGTGGGCCGGGGGGTGAGGGTCTGGGGGCCGAAGAGCACAGGCCGGCGCGGCAGGCCAGCGGCGAAGACCGGCGTCTCGCTCGTGGTATTGAGGTAGCTGATCGTCACCTCCGCAAGGCTGGCCGAGGCCCGGGCGACCTGGCTGTCGAGGGTGGCGCGCAGCTGGAGGTACTGGGTATCAGCGGGCAGGGCCAGGACATTGGGGGTGGCGAAGGCGTCTTCGCTGCCGCGGGCAGCGGAGCGGGCATCGCCGGCGAGGAGTGGGAGCCAGGGGCCCCAGCCGCTTTCAGGGTCGCCCTCGGGGGGCGTGGCGCGGCCACGCAGTTCGAGCAGCAGCTGCGTGCCGCTGGGCACCTCGGCCTGCCAATGGGCGCCGGCGGCGTTGAGCGGGAAGTCGGCCTTGAGGGGCGGCGAGACGAAACTGCCGAAATTCTGGCCATCAGCCAGGCGCAGTTCGCCGCCGGCGTTATTGGTAACGAGAATGCCGCTACTCCCGCCGGCCTGCCAGTCGGCCACGCGGCTGAGGGTGACGGCGCCGACGCGGAACTGGGGGCCGGCTTGCTGGGCGCGGGCGGGCGTGAAGGGGAGCGCAGCGGCGAGCAGGGCAATGATAGCGAGGGCGAGGGTGACCCGTCGTGCCCGGGAGGAGAAGAGGGCCGTGATCCTTCGCATACGTTCCCGCCTCGTACGCCGCTGTGAGCGAGGCCGGAGCCCCAGGCTGGAAGGCGGATGCACATGGTCCGCCCGTCTGTCCATCGGGGGGCCGTCTCTGCCGCGACGGCGCGCTAGTTTAGCTTCCCAGAAGGGGTGATGACCCCGTCAACAGGTGTTGGCCGGCCTGAGCTCGGCAGGCCGAAGCGTGGGCTCCACCAACGCTTCGGCCTTACGGGGCAGTAGCGTCCCGCGAGACAGGCTCGGCTGTTGCTGGCTTAACAGCGCCACCGAAGGCGCCCTTGTAGGCGTTTGCCGAGTCGTAGAGCATCCAGCCATCGATCTCGGGATACTGCTCCGTGGCCTCGATCTGGGCGCGCACCTCGGCGGGGCCGTAGCGCACCACCTTGTAGGCCCAGGGGTCGGTATGATCCTGGAGCCAGGGGCGGAGACGCGCGTACTCGCCGGCGATCTGGCGCAGCCCCTCAGCATTGGCGGCGGCGAGCACCTTGAAGGGCTCATCGACCGGCGAGGGGATGTCGAAGGCGCCGGGCCACCACAGCGACGGGTAGGGCATGGGGGCGATGTAGTCGGTGTGGTTGCCCATACGGCCAATATCCTGGGCGATGGTGAGCGAGCCACCCATGACGACCCGGCCAAAGATGTCGATCGACATCTTCGCGCCGGCCCCATTCACGGCGCGGTGGGCCGCGTCCATAAACTCAGTGATCACCTCGAACATGCGCTCGGGATTGTCGACCGGATCAATGGGCTCGGAGAAGAGCAACGTGTCACGGAACTCGGCCTTCTTGCCGAACCAGTCGGGGAAGCGGATGTAGTCGTAGTTGATCTCATCAAAGCCCATGAGCGCGGCCTCGACACCAAGCTGGATATTGTAATCCCACACATTGCGATTGGTCGGGTCGAGGTAGGCGTAGCGGATGCCGGGCCCGGGATAATCGGCGTAGACTTCGCCGGTTTCTTTAAGCCGGATCGACCACTCAGGGCGCGCGTCGGAGAGCGCATTGTCGTGAGAGAAGAGCTGGATGCGGGCGATGGTGTAGATGCCGCGCTGCTTGAGGCGCTGCACAAGGGCCGGCATGTCGATGTAGGGCCGCGACAGGCCAAGTTCGCGGGCCAACGGCACCTGCGTATCGTAGTAGACCAGGCCCAGGTCATCGCGCAGGTCGCTCTTGAGGTCGATCACGATCGCATTCAACTCGGTGCGGTCGATCAAGTCGATATACTCATTGAGCAGGCCTGGCGAACTGGCGACGGCGGCGGTGACGTAGAGTGCCTTGACGCGGAAGCGCTCGAGGGCGATCTCGGTAGGCACCGCGCCAGCGGTGATTGGGATGACCTGGGTGCGGTAGCCAGGCGAGAGGACCTGGAGATAGCCCTGTTCGGGCACGCCCTTGAGGGTGAACGTGCCATCGCTGCTACCGGCGATGCGCTCGAAGGCGACATCGGTGCCGGGGAAGGTCGTGGTGGCGATGATGGCCGCGTTGGCGATCGGCTCGCCGCTGCGTTGATCGATGAGCCGGCCGCTGAGCGTATCAGGGCGCAAGACGGCATCGAGGACCGTCGAGCGGGCAAGCTCCTGGGAGAGGGTGGCATAGCCATCGGCGCTGATCTCGACGCTGGTGGCCGTAGCGGGGATGGCCGTGAGCCGGTAGTTTCCATCGGCGCCAGTGGTGGTGCTGACGGTGCCCGCAGTAACGGTAGCGCCGGCCACGCCCTGGCCGGTGTAGCGATCGGTGACCTGCCCGCTCAGCACATTGGGGCGCAGGGCCAGGTCGAGGCTGGTGGTGCGACTCAGGGTCTGCTCGACGGGCGCATAGTCGGGCGCCGTGACGCTGAGGGCAAACTGCTCGGGGAGGCCGCTGAGGCTATAGCGCCCCGTGCCATCGGTGGTGGCGCTGAGTGTGTTGGTGAGGTTGAAGCTGGCGGTGACCTGAGCGCCGGCGAGGGGCTGGCCGCTGTACTCATCGCTAATCGTGCCGGCCAGCGTGTTCGGGCGCAGCACCGTGTCGAGCGTGAGGGTCAGGGCATCGCTGGCGCTCAACTCGGGGCGGCCCTCAAGCGGGAGGCTGAGCGGCTCATAGCTCGGCGCGGAGACGGCGAGGGTATCGGAGCGACGCCAGCGGGGCGTGCTGAACACGCCCTGGTCGTCGGTGGTCACGGTCGTTCTGCCGATGGTCACGCTGGCCTGGGGCACGGGTTGGCCGGTATAGGCATCGGTGATGGTGCCGGTCAGCACCACCGGGGGCCGATTGCAGGCAGCCAGCACTGCCGCCAGCACAAGCAGGCTCAGGGTGGCAAGGGCGCGCCGCGGCAGCCGGGGTCGGGCAACGCTGGTAGGCAAGGGTACTCCTCAAACGCGAAACGGGCCTGATGGTCAGGATTTGATAGCTGTATAATAAAAGTTTTACACGGGATTGTCAAGACGACGGGCAGATTGCGCACATGTTGGTGGAGGTGTCAGGGGATTTGCACCTCAAAGATGCGATGCGGTTCACGTTTGCCTTTGAGGTCGACCGTACCGAGGGGGGCGAGGGGCCAGGGGGGCTGCCAGGCGGGGGGCAGGGCCTCGACGAGGTGGTAGGAGACGATCAACTGGCCGGCGCGGGCGATGCCGGAGAGGCGCGAGGCGGTGTTGACCACATCACCGATGAGCGTATAGTCCTGGCGCTGCTCCGAGCCGATATTGCCGACCACGGCGCGGCCGTAGCTGAGGCCGATGCCCATGCCGATCTCGAGGCCGAGCTCGGCGCGCCACTCGCAGGCGAGGCGGGCGAAGGCCTGCTGCATTGCAACCGAGGCGGCCAGGGCGCGCTGGGCGTCGTCGTCGTGGGCAATCGGCGAGCCAAACACACCGATGATGCCATCGCCGAGGAACTTGTCGATCGTCCCGTCGTAGGCGTAGAGCACCTCGGTCATCGCGGTGAAGTAGCGGTTCAGGATGCGCTCGATCAGCATGCGGGGGTTGGTGCGTTCGGTGATGGTCGTGAAGCCGCGCAGGTCGGTGAAGACCACGGCGACATCGCGTTCGGTGGGTGTGCCGAAGGCGCCACCGGCGCTGAGCAACTGTTCGGCCACCTGGGGTGAGACATAGCGGCGGAAGACGCTGCGCACCCGTTCCCGCTCCTGGCGCTCGAGGCGTTTGATCGGGCTGATATCGCGCAGCACGGTGACCTGGCCGAGCGGCGTTTCATCGGCGCCGCGCACCGGCGCGATGCTGACGCTATAGGTGACATCATCGGGGCCGGTGATCTCGGCGGCGGCGCTGGCGCCGTTGGCCCGTTCAAGGAGGGGCAGCAACTGGCCGAGGGCGCTGTCCTGCCCGGCGCGGAGATCGGCGAGCGGGCGACCGCGGGCGGCGCTGAGCAGCACCCCGAGGCGCTCCTCGGCGGCGCGATTGGCGAGCAGCAGTTCGCGCCCGGGGCCGACGAGCAGGATCGGGTCGGCGGCGCCACGCAGCACGGCGTTGAGCGTCGAGCGTTCCTCAGCGACGATGCGATAGAGCCGGGCGTTCTCCATCACCTGCACAATCAGGCTGGCCACGGTCGTGGCGAGCTCAAGCTCAGCGCGGCCAAAGCCCGCCTCGCGGCCAGTCGCATCGACGCAGAGCACGCCCAGGCAACGCTGGCCGGCGAGCAAGGGCACACACAGCAGATCGTCGATACCGCGGGCGTTGAACAGGCTGTGGAGCGGCGCCAGTTCCGCCCTGGCGCGCACCCCGTGCACCAGGGCGGGTTCGCGCAGCTGGTGGATCTGCTGTTGCAGATAGGGGCGGGCGGCGACCAGGCGGGTCAGGTCGGTATCGTAGGGTGTGGGGTCGCCGTGAATGGCGACGAGCACCTGCCCCTGGTGCTCGGGATCGCCGAAGAGCACCAGGGCAGCCTGGCGCGCCGCGAAGATCGCCGCAACGGCATCGGCGGCCAGTTGCAGGTTCTGGGGCGCATCGAGCTGGGCGGTGATCGCCACCGAGAGGCGATTGACCTGGCTGAGCTGGAAGATCCGTTGCTGTTCCTGTTCGAGCAGGCGGGCATTGCCGAGGGCGATGCTGAACTGGTTGACGATCGCATTGAGCACGGCCTCGTCGCTGGGGCCGAAGGCATCGATGGCGGAGCTCCGCACCTCCAGCGTGCCGAGCACTTCGCGACGCAGCACAATCGGCACGACCAGCGCGGAGCGAGTCCGGGCGTCCTCGGCCAGCAGCGGCTCGAAGCGCGGGTCCGTGGTTACATCGGCGACGCACACCGGCTGGAGGTTGGCGAGCGCCCAGCCACTGAGGCCCCGGTCGGCGCGGATGCGCGCCGGCTGGACCGGGCGGCCGCCGAGGCTGCCGGCCGCCGCCTGGAGCGCGAGCTCCTCACCGTGCAGGAGCATGAGGCTGACGAGCGGGTAGTTAAAATGCTGCTGGATCATGTAGACCAGCAGGCGCATCAACTGGTCGGGGGCCATCAACTCGGCGAGATAGGTGTTGATCTCGTTGACTTTGCGCAGTTCCTCGGCGCGGCGGGCGAGTAACTCCTTCTGGCGCTGGGTCAGACGAAAGAGCTGGGCGCTCTCGAGGGCCACGGCGCTCTGGGCAGCCACCGAGCCGAGCAGTTCGATATGCTCCTCGTGGAAGTAACCGGGCGTATGGTGGACGAGCGTGATCACCCCGAGGATGCCTCCCTCGCGGATGACCGGCATCGAGGCCACGGCGCGCACATTGGCGTGGATCTCGTTGGCGGAGAACCAGCGCGTATCCTGGCGGGTATCGTGGATGATGACCGGCAGGCGCTCGCGGAGCACCCAGCCAGCGACGCCGTGACGCAGAATATGGCTGAGCACGGGGGTGGCCGGGTTGCGGCTGCTCGAGTAGCAGAGGGTCCGTTCTTCATCCACGTCGGTGAGAATGATGCTGGCGCGGATGGCGCCGACCGCATCGGCGAGGTGGTCGAGGAAGCGGGTCAGCAGCACATCGAGGTCGATACTGGCGCCCAGGTCGCGGGTGAGGTGGAGCAGCAACTCGGTCTTGCGCTGGGCGCGCTGGAGACCACGCTGGGCGCGCTGGAGGCGCAGCATGGCGCGCACACGGGCGAGCAACTCGTCGATCTCGATCGGCTTGACGAGGAAGTCGTCGGCGCCAGCGTCGAGACTGGCCACGCTGGTGCTGAGGTCCGTTGTGGCCGAGAGGATCATCACCGGGATGAAGGGCTTGGAGCGGTCGGCCTTGACACGCCGGGTCACCTCGAGGCCGTCGATGCCGGGGAGGCCCAGATCGAGCAGGATAATATCGGGGGTGATCAGGTTGAGGTAGGCGAGCGACTCCTCGCCGCTGGCGGCGAGGGAGACGCGGTAGCCGTCAGCCACGAGCACATCGTGGTAGACACGGCGGATGATCGGGTCGTCTTCAACCACCAGGATGTGTGCCGGCTCGACCATTGCGTGGGCCCAGGGCGCAGGGTGGAGCGTACTGCCGGACGTCCTGTCGCCTCAGCTCTACTAGGGTTTGTAGCGCATCGCCGTGCGGTATTGTTCGTCGACGCGTTCAGTATAGCATACGCACTGCCGGCTGGAAGAGCAACGTGGTATGATGAACGATGATTAACAGAATGGCGCAGTCGGCCTGGTTGCAGCGGCTGCGCACCCGCGGTAACGGGAAACGAATGATGACAACGGGCGGAGCGCGGCGGCACAGCCGCCGCGCTCTGCATGCGGCGGCTGTGCCCGCCATGAAACTGATCGGCATGGGTCATGGAGCTCTATCTGGCTGATTCGACGGACGAGTTGTACGCAATCGTGGCCGAGGTGCTGACGATCGACGCGGTTGAGCACCTGCAGCTGTCGCGTGAGGGGCAGACGGCAACGCGCTTCGTGGGGCGGCTGCGCCTGGAAGCCCAGGCCGCCTACGACCAGGTGGCGCCACGCCTGCGCGCGCGGGGCTACACGCCGCTCCTGCAGCAGGCGGGCGACCGCGTGGCGCTGGTGGCGGCGCCGTCGCTGCCGGCGGTGCAGCCGTCGCGGCTCTGGCTGGCGCTGTTGCTCTTTGCGCTGACGGTGGCCTCGACGGTCTTCGTGGGCGGGTTTACCAGCGAGGGCTTCAAGCTGGCCCAGGGGCTGGGCTTCAGCGCGGCGCTGCTGGGCATCCTGCTGGCCCACGAACTGGGCCATTTCATCGTGGCGCGTCGCGAGGGCGTGGCGGTGAGCTACCCGTTCTTCATTCCGGCGCCGATCTTCCTGCTCGGCACCATGGGCGCGTTCATCTCGATCAAAGAGCCGGTACCAAACCGCCGCGCGCTGCTGGCGATCGCGATCGCGGGCCCGCTGGCCGGCCTGGTGGTGGCCATCCCGGTGCTCTTCCTGGGGCTGCGGCTCTCGGAGGTGCAGCCGCTGACGCCGCTGCCCGGCAGCTTCACCGAGGGCAACAGTCTGCTCTACGCGGCGATCAAGATCATCGTCTTCGGGCGCTTCCTGCCCAGTGGCGGCGAGGATGTCTTTCTGCACCCGGTGGCCCTGGCCGGCTGGGCCGGGCTGCTGGTCACGGGGCTCAACTTGCTGCCGGCAGGCCAACTCGATGGTGGCCACATCTTCTTTGCCCTGTTCGGCCCGCGGGCAGCCCGCCTGATGAGCATGTTCGTGGCGCTGGCGCTGCTCGGCCTCGGCTTCCTCTGGAGCGGCTGGTTCATCTGGGCGGTGATCGTCGCGCTGCTCGGCCAGCAGCGCAGCCCGCTGCTCAATGAGGTCTCGCCGCTGCAGGGTCGCTGGCGGCTGCTGGCCCTGCTCGGGCTGCTGGTCTTTGTGCTGGTCTTCACCCCGATGCCGATCAGCGAGACGGTGGGGCCGTAGGGATGGTACCATACAGCGCAATGCCGGAAGAGCCTGCGTAGAACGAGGAAGCTGAGGTTATGAAACTGGTAACCTACCGCGAGGCAGGGGTGGAGCGGATCGGGGCGGTGCGCGATGGGGCGGTGGTTGACCTGAGCGCGGTGGCGCCGACGATGCTTGAGCTGATCGCCGGGGGGCCGGCGCTGCTGGCCCGGGTGCGCGAGCTTGCCGCCACTGCGCCTGCGGCCACGCCGCTGGGCGCGGTGACCCTGCTGGCGCCCATCCCCAGGCCACGCAAGAACATCATCTGTCTCGGTATGAACTACGCCGCCCACGCGATCGAGTCGCTGCGGGCCAAAGGGCTCCCCGAGAAACTGCCCGAGCACCCGGTTTTCTTCTCCAAACTGCCCACCGCGGTGAACCACCCCGGCGCCGCGGTGCCGCTGCTGGCCGATGTCTCGGCCCAGCGCGACTGGGAGGTAGAACTGGCGCTGGTGATCGGCACCGGTGGCACGCGCATCCCACGCGAGCGGGCGCTGGAGCACATCTTCGGCTACACCATTCTCAACGACGTCTCCGCCCGTGACCTGCAGTCGCGCCACCAGCAGTTCTTCTACAGCAAGAGCCTCGACGGTTCGGCACCGATGGGCCCCTGGATCGTGACCGCCGACGAGATCCCCGACCCGCAGCGGCTACGGCTGCAGTTGCGGCTCAACGGCGAGACGGTGCAGGACTCGCACACCGGCGATATGATCTTCGACATCGCCACCTGTATCGCGACCTTCAGCAACGGCATCACGCTGGAGCCGGGCGACATCATCGCCACCGGCACGCCCAGCGGGGTAGGCATGGGCATGAGCCCGCAGCGCTGGCTGCAGGCGGGTGATGTGATAGAGTGCGAGATCGAGGGGATCGGCGTGTTGCGCAACGAGGTGGTTGGTTAGTGGCGTGACACCCTGAAGCTGATGTGCGGCGCGGACGCAGCGTGCTGCGTCCGTACGTTCCTCAGCATTGGCGTTTCGCGCCGCTAGGCGATCCGTTCCTGCAGGCTCTCCACCGTCCAGACGCCTTCGCGCAGGGCAGCGATGGCCGCGACGGCGGCGGCGGCGCCCGAGAGGGTGGTGAGGGTTGGCACGCCGTAGACGATGGCGGCGCGGCGGATGGCCGCCTCATCGAAGAAGCTAGCCTTGCCGAGGGGCGTATTGACGATCAGCGCGATCTGACCGTTCTTGATGTAGTCGACCGCGTTGGGACGCCCCTCGTTCACCTTGTAGATCGGCGTGACCTGCAGGCCGCTGGCCTGCAGGAAGGCCGCGGTGCCGCCGGTGGCGAGCAGGGTGAAGCCGAGCCCGGCCAGGTCGCGGGCGATCGGCAGCAGGTTGGCCTTATCGCGGTCGTTGACGCTCAGGAAGGCATTGCCGCTCAGTGGCAGCGGCTGGCCGCAGCCGAGCTGGGCCTTGGCGAAGGCCTCGCCGAAGCTGGCTCCGCTGCCCATCGCCTCGCCGGTGGAGCGCATCTCGGGGCCGAGCAGCGTGTCCACCCCCGGGAAGCGGGCCCAGGGCAGTACCACCTCTTTGACGTGGTACCTGGGCGCCGCATGGTTGGCGAGCTGCGCCTCGCCCTTCGCGATCAGTTCGTGCCAGGCACTGAGTGGCTTGCCGGCGGCGCACTGTACGGCGACCTGGGCCCAGGGCACGCCGTTGGCCTTGGCGACGAAGGGCACGGTGCGCGAGGCGCGCGGGTTGACCTCGAGCACATAGACCACGTCATCCTTCATCGCGTACTGGACGTTCATCAGGCCGACCACGCCGAGCTCGCGGGCCAGGCGCACGGTGTACTCGCGCATGGTGGCGACGTGCTGCGGGGCGACCATGTAGGTCGGGATCACACAGGCGCTATCACCAGAGTGGACGCCAGCCAGTTCGATCTGCTCCATGATCCCGGCGATCACCACCTCCTGACCGTCGGCCACACAATCCACGTCCATCTCGAAGGCATCTTCGAGAAAGCGGTCGATCAGCACGGGATGCTCGGGCGAGGCGTCCACCGCCTCGCGCATGTAGCGTTCGAGGGTCTCGTCGTCATAGACAATGGCCATGGCGCGACCGCCGAGCACATAGGAGGGGCGCACCACCACGGGGTAGCCGATGGTAGCGGCCACGTGGCGGGCCTCCTCCCAACTGGTTGCGCTGCCGTGGGCGGGCGCGGGGATGGCCAGGCGGTCGAGCAGGGCGCCAAAGCGGTCGCGGTCCTCGGCGAGGTCGATCGCCTCGGGCGGCGTGCCCCAGATCGGCACGCCGGCGGCCTCGAGCGCGCGGGCAAGCTTGAGCGGCGTCTGGCCGCCGAACTGGATGAGCACGCCGTCGGGCCGTTCAAGCTCAACGATGTTGAGCACATCTTCAAGCGTGAGTGGCTCGAAGTAGAGCCGGTCGGCGGTGTCATAGTCGGTCGAGACGGTCTCGGGGTTGCAGTTGATCATGATCGTCTCGTAGCCCATGGCACGCAGGCCGAACACGGCGTGGACGCAGCAGTAATCGAACTCGATGCCCTGGCCGATGCGATTGGGCCCGGAGCCCAGGATGATCACCTTCTTGCGGCTGGAGACATCAGCCTCGTCCTCACTCTCGTAGCTGGAGTAGAGGTAGGGCGTGAAGGCGGGAAACTCGGCGGCGCAGGTATCGACGCGATGGAAAGTCGGGGTGATGCCGAGCGCCGCGCGGCGGGCGCGCACGGCGAGCTCGGGCGCCCAGGGGGCGCGGAGCGGAGGTGACGTGGCGGCGCCGCTCGTGCCGTGGTTGGTGGTCGCGCCATCGCCGACCCGCAGCAGGAAGGCCAGTTGGGCATCGGAGAAGCCCATGCGCTTGGCCTGGCGCAGCAGGTCGGCGGGTACTGTCTCGAGGCTGAAGGCGCGCAAGCGCCCATCGAGGTTGACGATCTGCTCAAACTGCTCGATGAACCAGGGGTCGATCTTCGTGAGCGCACTGATCTGCTCGACATCCATCCCGCTCTGCAGGGCGTAGCGGATGTAGAAGAAGCGCTCCGGATTGGGGGTGATCAGCCGCTCGCGCAGCCGCTCGGGGTTAATGCGGTCCTTGCCATCGGCGCCCCAGCCGAGGCGGCCCTGTTCGAGCGAGCGCCAGGCCTTCTGGAAGGCCTCGGGGAAGGTGCGGCCGATGGCCATCACCTCGCCGACCGACTTCATGCTAGTGGTGAGGGTCTGGTCGGCCTGGGCGAACTTCTCGAAGGCCCAGCGCGGGATCTTGACCACCACGTAGTCGAGGGTGGGCTCAAAGCTGGCGGGCGTCTCGCGGGTGATATCGTTGGGCAGTTCGTCGAGGGTGTAGCCAACAGCGAGTTTGGCGGCGATCTTGGCGATGGGGAAGCCAGTGGCCTTGGAGGCGAGGGCGGAGGAGCGAGAGACGCGCGGGTTCATCTCGATCACATAGATGCGCCCATCCAGCGGATTGACGGCGAATTGCACATTGGAGCCGCCGGTCTCGACGCCCACGGCGCGCAGCACTGCCAGGCCCATATCGCGCATGCGCTGGTACTCGCGGTCGGTGAGCGTCATAGCGGGGGCGACGGTGACCGAGTCGCCAGTGTGGACGCCCATGGGGTCGATATTCTCAATCGAGCAGATGATCACGCCATTATCGGCGCGGTCGCGCATGACCTCGAGCTCGAACTCCTTCCAGCCGAGCACGCTCTCTTCGATCAGCACCTGGGTAACCGGGGAGGCATCGAGGCCCCGCTCAACGATCTCCTTGAACTCCTCCATGTTGTAGGCGATGCCGCCGCCGGCGCCGCCGAGCGTGAAGGAGGGACGGATGATCGCGGGAAAGCCAGTCCGGCTGATCACGGCGAGCGCCTCATCGACGGTATGCGCGGTCCCCGAGGTGGGCACCTCAAGGCCGATGGCAAGCATGGTATCCTTGAAGCGCTGGCGATCCTCGGCGATGCGCACCGCCTCAACGGAGGCGCCGATCAGTTCGACCCCGAAGCGCTGCAGCACACCGGCCGCATCGAGATCCACGGCCAGGTTCAGGGCCGTCTGCCCACCGACGGTGGGCAGCAGGGCATCGGGCCGTTCGCGGGCAATAATGTGCTCGAGGCTGGCCACGGTGAGCGGCTCGATATAGGTGGCATCGGCGAGCCCCGGGTCGGTCATGATCGTTGCGGGGTTGGAGTTGACGAGCACGACGCGATAACCCTCCTCGCGCAGCGCCTTGCAGGCCTGGGCGCCGGAGTAATCGAACTCACAGGCCTGGCCGATCACGATCGGACCAGAGCCGATGATCAGGATGGTATGCAGGTCGTTGCGTCTGGGCATCGCTGGCTTACAACTCCTCACGGCCGGGCGCGCAGGTTGCCGCGCCCCTGCGACGGTCGCCGCCAGCGATTATACCTGATCTTGCGGGCCGGACGCAGGCGCGGTGCCCCAGGGCGCGGGGCTACCAGGGGTAGGTTTTTGGAGAGTTGCGCCCCCAGGCCCCACATACCCCACCCCCCTACCCCCTCGCCTGGTAGGGGAGGGGGCCAGAATCTGGCGTTGCGTTGCGCCTGCGGAGCTGGCGCA
>DAOUBZ010000201.1:0-11598 GCA_034432515.1 Chloroflexaceae bacterium
GTTGACGCCGCCACCGCGCCGCAACTCAAGCAGCAGATCGATGCCCTGTTCGACGAGGGGCGCTACCGGATTGTGCTCGACCTGGCGCAACTCGAGTACATCAGCAGTCCCGGCCTGCGGGTGCTGATCGAGGCGCGCAAGCGCGCCCGCGAGTGGAAGATCACTGACCTCGAAGGCGGCGATATCAGGATCGCCAACCTCCCGCCGCGCATCAAGGAGGTCTTCGACCTCACCGGTTTCACGTCCCTCTTTGAGCTGTACAACGATACCGTCGAGGCGGTTGGTTCCTTCTGAACCCTGTACAGCGGGGGGCTGCAGGGTGGGCGCCGCCCCGCCGCCTCCCGCTACCCCGTCCCGCTATGGATAGTATCACCCTCACCGCCGACCTCGACGCCCTGGCCAGGATCAGCGCCTTTATCACCGAGGCCGCCGAGCGCGCTGGCCTCGATGAACGGGCGACGTGGCAGGTGCAACTCGCCGTGGACGAGGCCGCAACCAATGTGATCCAGCACGCCTACGACCCCGAGACACCCGGTGAGATCACGCTCAGCTGGAACTGCGCGGACGAGCGCTTCGTCGTGACCCTGCGCGACTTCGGGCGCCAGTTCGACCCGGGGAGCATCCCCGCCCCGGATATCACCTCCCCGCTGGAGGAACGCCAGGTGGGCGGCCTCGGCATCTACCTGATCACCCGGCTGATGGACGAAGTGCGCTTCGACTTTAACCCGCAGGGCGGCAATGTGCTGACGATGGTCAAGTATCTCGGCACGGCGCACGGCGATGACGTGACGACCCTGCCGCTCAGCGGCCGTGTCGACGCCGTCACCGCGCCGCAGCTGAGCCGCGACGTCCAGGCGGAGATCGCCCGCGGCGCCCGCCGCATCCTGCTTGACCTGAGCGGGGTAACCTTCCTCTCCAGCAGCGGTCTCCGCGCACTCCTGCTGATCCGCAAGGATCTGATGACCCTTGGCGGCGAGTTGCGGCTTGCCGGGCTGCTGCCCCAGGTCTACGAGGTGTTCGAACTGACGGGCTTCACCCAGGTCTTTGCCATTCACGCGACGGTGGAAGAAGCCCGCGCCGCGTTTGGCCAGGGGCGTGCGTGAGCCGAGAGCGGCTGCTCATCCTCTATGCGCTGCTTGCCGGGAGCGTCGGCTGGATCTGGCTCTTCGTCACCCCACAGCTCGACACGCCACTCGCCGCGCTGCTGCTCTTCGCTGCCCTGACGCTCGCCGTCGATACCTTCAGCTTCCGGGTGCCACCCGCCGACACCCACAGTCTGAGCGGGATCGTGCTGCTCAGCGCGGCGCTGGCCCTCGGCCCGGCCGCCGGGGCGCTGATCGGGGCCAGCGCAGGGGCGCTCGCCGGGGTACTGCTGACCTTCATTCACCACCGCCCGCGCAGCTTCTATCTGCTGGTGGCCCGCCCCTTCTTGCGCGGCGGGACCCGCGCCACGGCCATTCTTACCGGCGCGGCGCTGGCTTCGATCGCCAGCGGCCAACCCCAGTACGATCCGCAGCACCTCGATCCGCTGGCGCTGATCCTCTGGACCGCGCCGTGTTACCTGCTGTTTCTGCAACTCGGCCGCATCGGGCGCGAGTACCTGCAGGGCGGGCGCAGCGGGGTCAGCACCTGGTGGCGCAGCAGCTGGCGCCTGGCGCTCGGCGCCGAGTTCGCCCCGCTGCCGCTCGCCCTGCTTGGCGCCGCGATCTACACCCGGCTCGGCAGCGCCTACTTCCTGCTGGCCGGGCTGGGCCTGGTGACCGCTGCGGCCGCCGTGCGCCGCACCACGCTCAACCTGGCCAGCCAGCGGCGCAGTGTGCGCGAGCTCGCCCTGCTCAATGAAGTCAGCCGCGCGATTATCCGCAGCGAGCTGGACGTCGCGACGCTCTGCGAACTGATCTACCGGGAGGCCAGCAAGATCGTCGATACCGCCTCGTTCCACCTCGGGCTGTTCGAGGATGGGCTCTACACCCTGGTGGTGCGTGTGCAGGACCGGGTGCGCCTCCCGCCGCTAACGGTCGACCTCAGCGCCGGCGATGGGCTGATCGGCTGGATGCGACAGACCGGCAAGGCCCTGCTGGTCGAGGACTTCGCCAGCGAGCTGGAGCGGCTCCCGGCGCGCCCGCGCTACCAGAGCGAGCGCCCGCCGCGCTCGGGGATCTATGTGCCGCTGATCGCCGGTGACGAGGTGATCGGTTCGATCTCGGTGCAGAGCTACAGCCCGCATGCCTTTGGCGCCAACGATCTGCGCCTGCTCTCGCTGATCGCCGACCAGGCGGCGGTGGCGATCGCCCGGGCGCGGGCCTTCGCCCAGGCCAGGCAGCGGGCCGTGCAACTCCTGGCCATCCAGCAGGTGAGCGAGCAGATCAGCGCGATCCTCGATCTGGACGTACTGCTGCCCGCCGTGGTGCAGCGCATCCGCGAGCACTTCGGCTACCACCCGGTGCACATTTTCACCATCAGCGCGGGCGACGAACACATCCACTTCCGCGCCTCGACCGCCAGTGGCACGCTACTTGAGGAAGTGCGCGCCGCGCCGCTGCAGATCGGCCAGGGGCTGGTCGGCCACGCCGCGGCCACCGGCACCCCGATCCTGGTCGGTGACGTGGACGCCGATCCTCGTTACATCCGCGATAGCCGCGGCACGCGCTCGGAGCTGGCGGTACCGCTGCGGATCGGCGAGCAGGTGGTGGGCGTCCTGGACGTGCAGAGCGACAACCCGGACGACTTCGACGCCGACGATCTGTTTGTGATGCGCACGCTGGCCGACCAGATCGCCGTGGCGATCGAGAGCGCCAATGCCTACCGGGCCCAGCAGGAGGAGGCATGGACACTCAACGCCCTGCTGCAGGTGGCCGAGAACATCAGCGGCTGCAGCAGTATCGACGCGCTGCTGGCCACTGCGGTGCGCCTGCCGCCCCTGCTGATGGGCGCGCCGCGCTGCTACGTGCTGCTCTGGGAGCGCGAGGCCAGGCGCTTCAGCGTCGGCGCGAGCTACGGGCTGGGCGCCGCCCGCGGCGCGTTTGCGCCTGGCCAGCCGATCACGCCAGCCCAGGCGCCAATCCTGGCGGCACTGGGCGACACCCCGTGCCTGCTCAGCCTGGTCGATGCCGCCACCCGCGCGCTGGCCTGGCCCCAGTTGAGCGAGGTGGCCGGCAGCGGGAGCCTGGTGCTGCTGCCGCTGCTGGCCCGCGCGGGACTGCTGGGCGTGCTCGTGCTCGACTACGATCGCCCTGAGCTGCAACTCGACGAGCGGCAGCACAACCTCTGCGTCGGCGCGGCGCGCCAGGTGGCGGCGGCGCTCGAGAGCCTGCTGCTCGCCCGTGAGGCCGAGCAGGTAGCCCACCTGGAGCAGGAACTCCAGGTGGCCCGCGAGATCCAGCATGCCCTGCTGCCCGCCCGTGCGCCAGACCTCCCGGGCTGGCAGATCGACGCCACCTATCGCTCGGCGCGCCTGGTGGGCGGCGACTTCTACGACTTCTGGCCCCTGCCCCGGGGTATGGGCAGCGCGGGCGGGCAACCAGCGGCGGCAGCCCGGCGCGATGCGAGCGACGACCCGCCACGGGGCGACAGCGCCGGGCCGGCCAGCAGCGCAACGCCGGCCGCCGCGCCCCTGGTAGCACAGCAGGCGCCGGCGGAACTGGGCTTCGTGATCGCCGACGTGAGCGACAAGGGGGTGCCGGCGGCGCTCTTCATGGGCATGTCGCGCTCACTGGTGCGTGCCGCGGCCCTCGACGGCTCGCCGCCGGCCCTGGCGCTGGAACGGGCCAACCGCTGGATCAGCCGCGACTCCGAGTCGGGCATGTTCGTCACCCTGTTTTATGGCGTGCTCGAACCAGCGAGCGGCCGGCTGCGCTACAGCAGCGCGGGCCACAACCCGCCGCTACACTATCGGGTCGCCGATGGCAGCATCGTCGAGCTGCGCGTGCCGGGGATCGCCCTGGGGGTGCTGGAGTCGATCACCCTCAACGAGGCCGAGACCTGGCTGGCGCCGGGCGATGTGCTCGTCTGCTATACCGACGGGGTGACCGAGGCGATCGACGATGGGCAGCAGCAGTTCGGCGGCGAGCGGCTACGCCAGCTGATCGCGCTGCATCACGGCGAGCCTGCCACGGCGATCGGGCGCGCGATCATCACCGCCGTCGACCAGCACGGCCAGGGCCAGCCACCCTTCGACGACGTCACGCTGGTGGTGATCAAGCGGGAGTCGGATTAGCGCAACTGTTCAGAAGCCTGTTGTGCTTTGAAGCGCGAGGAGGCGAGGACGCGAGCGCATCCTCGCGGCTCGGGTCAGCGCCCGAAACCATGCACAGACTGCTGCCACGCCGTGCTGGACCAACTCAGGCCCCGCGCACGGGGATGCCACGTTCGCGGAGGTACTGTTTGACGCCGGCGATCGTATACTCGCCGAAGTGGAAGATCGAGGCGGCGAGCACCGCATCGGCGTGGCCCTCGGCGACACCGCGGTACATGTGCTCGGGTGAGCCGACGCCGCCGGATGCGATCACCGGCACGGGGACGGCAGCCGTCACCGCGCGCAGCAACTCCAGGTCATAGCCCGACTTCTGGCCATCGGCGTCCATACTATTGATGCAGATCTCGCCTGCGCCAAGCTCGACACCGCGGCGGATCCAATCGATCGCGTCGAGACCGGTGGGGCGCGGGTTGGCGCCGGTATGGGTAAAGACGGCCCAGCGGGGTGGCTCGCCCGGGGCGCTGACGCGCCGCGCATCGACCGAGAGCACGATACACTGGCTGCCGAAGCGCCGCGCGCCTTCTTCGATCAGCTGCGGGTTGAGCACCGCCGCGGTATTGATCGACACCTTGTCCGCGCCCGCGCGCAGCATGCGGTACATATCGTCCACCGTGCGCAAGCCACCACCAACGGTGAGCGGGATAAAGACCTGGGCGGCGGTACGCTCGACCACCTCAACCATGATCGCGCGCTCGTCGCTCGAGGCGGTGATGTCGTAGAAGACCAGTTCATCGGCGCCGGCCGCATCGTAGGCGGCGGCCAGGGCCACCGGGTCGCCCGCGTCGCGATGGTTGACGAACGAGACGCCCTTGACGACGCGGCCGGCCTTAACATCAAGACAGGGGATGATCCGTCGAGTCAGCATAGCGTATCCCTATTTGGGGCGAACCTGGCCCTTACGGCCCTTCTCGTCACTGGGCGCCACCGAGGCGGCGGCCTGGGCCTCGGCCGCCTCGCGCCGGCGGCGGGCGTCATCGATCACCGTGCGTGTGGCGCGTGTGGCCCAGACGGCGAAGAAGGCGAGCGTGATCAGCGCCAGCGGCACGACCAGGATGAAGCTGATCAGCAGCACCACCCCCATGAGCAACAGGGTGACGGTGGTAAAGAGTGGGCGCCCGATCGACATCAGCAGCGCGTTGCGCCCGATCAGCCGGAGGCCAGGCTGCTCTTGCAGAAAGATCAGCGGATAGGCGTAGAGGATCAAGCCGAGCCAGAAGAGCAACAGGTAGAGCCAGAGGCCGAGCATCAACCCGCCCAGCAAGGAGTTCATGCCGAGGTAAAAGCCCAGGTTGAAGAGAATGACCAGCAGCCCGGCCACGGCGATGGCGGTCAGCGTGAGGCCCAGGCGGGCCTGGCGACGCATCCCGGTGAAGAAATCGGCCAGCTTGATCGCCCGGCCGTCGGTGACCCGGTACGCCACATGGAAGAGACCGGCGGTGGCCGGGCCGGCAGGCAGCACGCCAAGCAGCGCAGCGGCGAGGGCCAGTGCCGGCTCATTTATGCCCAGGGCGGCAACTGCGAGGCCCCAGAGCGGCAGGCTCATCACGGCCCAGATCAGGTTGCAGACGATGAGCAGCAGGAACTCATCGAGCAGGTCGCGCAGGGCAGCGCCAAGCGCGCGAAATGGGTTGAGCATGGCGCTACCCCGGGGTGGATCTGCTGGTTGGCCCGGCGGGCCGGCAAAGCAGACACATGGCTCTGGTGCAACGTGTCGCAGCGGTATGAGCCAGAGACTGGACCATTATACCAGAAGCAGCCCGTCACACCCCGGTTGCACCGGGTAACGGGCCATGCTACAATCCCCACACGGCGTTATACTGGACTAGCTCCCCCCTCGCACCTATGACAGAGCAGACAGTCTCCAAAGAGCGGAACGCACCCATCCCAGGGCTCGATCCAGCGGCGACCCCATTGCTCGGGCTGGGGCTCGGCCTGACCGGCCTGGCACTCGGCCTGCGGCCCCGGTTGGCGCCGCTGCCGCTGGCGCTCACCGCCATCGCTGCGGCCTTCTACCGCGACCCCGATCGGGTCACCCCCGGTGAGCCCGGCAGGCTCTTCGCCCACGCCGACGGGGTCGTGCTGGGCGTGGAAGATGTATACGAGCATCGCTTCGTCCACTCGGACTGTCTCCGCCTGGTGGTATCAATTACCCCCTTCGATGTGCCCGTCTGCCGCAGCCCCATCGCCGGCACGGTGCGCTTTGTCGAGCAGGTGAGCGGCGAGTACCGCCCCGCCGGTGACCGGGAGGCAGGCGACCGCAACGAGCGGGTCTACATCGGGCTGGATACCGAGTGGGGCCCCATGCTGGTTGCCCTGGTTGCCGGGCCGCTCGGGCGCCGGATCGCCTGTCGCGTGCACGCCGGCGACCGGTTGGAGGCCGGGGCGCGGCTCGGCACGGTGCGTTTCGGCGCGCGAGCCGACCTGTATGTGCAGCGCGATGCGGTGCAGTTGCTGGCTACCCCTGGTGAGCACCTCGTCGCCGGTGTTACGCGGATCGGTAACGTGGTCGCACTGTAGCGTGGTTCAAACGAGCGTGACGGTTTGGGAGGATGCGGCGACGCGAGGACGCGAGGATGCGAGGATGCGATCGTATCGCCTCATCGGGTCACGCATCATCTTGACTTGACGACCATCAAGCAGGCATGGCCGCTCCTGGAAGATGCCTGAGGCACCCGAGGCTGAACAACGCCCTATGCGCGGACCTGGCTCGCCCTATACGCTGCTCTTCGACGACGATGACGCCCCCGGCCCCGGCCTGCCGGAGGGCGTTCGTGCTATCTATGGCAGTGACTGGCGCCTACGCGACGCGCCGGCCGAGCGTCCCTATACCTTCACTAACTTTGTCGTCTCGCATGATGGGCGCATCTCCTTCGACGAGCCCGGCCACGCCGGCGGCGGCGAGGTGAGCCGTAACGCCGCGCACGACACCTGGCTGATGGCCTTGCTCCGCTCGCGGGCCGACGCCATCCTCACCGGCGCCGGCACCCTGCGGGTGACGCGCCGCCACCGTTGGACCCCGTGGGAGCCCTTTCCCAGCGACGAGCCGGCCTTCGCCGCGCTGCGGGCCGCCGAGGGCCGGGCGCCGCTCCCCATCCTGGTGGTCGTCAGCGGCAGTGGGGCCTTGCCCGCCGACGCGGCGGCGCTACACGTCTCGGGACAGCCGGTGATTGTCGCCACCACGAGCGCGGGCGCAGCCCGGGCGCGCGCCACCCTCGCCAGTCTGCCCCGGATCGCCTACCACATCAGCCCTGGTGACAGCGGCGATTTCAGCGCGCTGCTGCGCCACCTGCGCCACGAGCATGGCGTACGGAGCCTGCTCAGCGAGGGCGGGGCGCAGGTCTACGGGCAGTTGATCGCCACCCGGCTGATCGACGAGGTCTTCACCACCATCAGCCCGATCATCGTGGGCAACCGCAGTGCGCCCGCCGCCCCCCGCCCCTCGCTCGTCGAGGGTACCGCCTTCGACCCCAACGATCCGCCCCGGCTCCAACTCATCAGCCTGCGCCGCCACGGCGACTTCCTGTTCCAGCGCGCGCGTCTCAGCAACAATTACTGAGCGTGCCTCGGCGCCGCCACACCAGGCGCCCGCGGTGAGGACCGGTACCACACCCTGCTTTGTTGGGCAGCGTAGCCACCCCACACCCCACCGCCGGAGGCGGACGTCGTATCAGCCCTGATCGCCGAGGGCGCCAGCGGGGCTCTGTTATAATGGCGCGCAAGAATCGGCGCAAGCGGAGCAGCGCCACACTATGGCCAATGAAGAGCTACGCCTGGTTGAGGCGGGACAACGGGGCGACGTCGAGGCGTTCAACCAGCTGGTGCGGCTGTACGAGGGCCGGGTGTACAACCTGTGTTACCGCATGCTCAGCGATGCCGATGCCGCCGCCGACGCGACCCAGGACACGTTCATTGCTGCCTATCGCAACCTGAACCGTTTTCGGGGCGGGCTGTTTCGCGCCTGGCTGCTGCGGATCGCCACCAATACCTGCTATGACACGCTGCGGGCCCGCCAGCGCCGGCCCGCGGTTTCGCTTGATGCTGGCTACGAGGACGAAGACGCTGGCCCGCGGCTTGATCTGCCGGACCCGGCCGAGTCGCCCGACGAGGTGGTGCTGCGGCGGGAACTGGCGCAGGCGCTCGAACGGGGCATCGCCCAGCTGCCTGAAGATCAACGCATCGTCGTGATCCTGAGCGATGTGCAGGGACTGGCCTACGAAGAGATCGCCGCAGTGACCAACACCAACCTCGGCACCGTCAAGTCGCGCCTGAGCCGCGCGCGGGCCCGCTTGCGCGACATCCTGCGAGCGGGGGAACTGCTTCCGTCAAAATTTCGTCATGATGATGTGTAGCTGATGGACGCCTGTTACGGGCACTTCCCCCGACGACGAGTGTAGCGATCCGGCGCGATACGACGATGCAAAGCTCCCAATCACAATTTGATAATCTGCCCGAGCGCGACCTGGAGTTGCTCTCCGCGTATCTCGACAACCAGCTCACGGTTGCCGAGCGCGTGAACCTGGATCGTCGCCTCGAGGCTGAGCCGCGGCTGCGGGCCGAGCTCGAGGAGTTGCGGGCCACCACGGCGCTGCTGCGGCAACTTGCGCCGGTGCGCCCACCGCGCTCGTTCACGCTCGACCCGGCAACGGCACCGCGGCCGCGACGTTTTTTCCCGATTACCTGGTTCATGCAGCTCGGCAGTGGCCTGGCCGGCCTGGCGCTGGTGCTGCTCGCCACGGTGCAACTGCTGGCCGTGGGGAGCATTGGCGTCGAGATGGCGCCCGACGCTGCGCCGGCCCCGGCCGCGCTGGAGTCGGGCGCGCCTACGGTCGCGACCATGGCCGAGTCGGCCCCGAAGACGAGCGGGGCAACGGCGCCGGAGGCCACGCCCGCCGCTGATCAGGCCGCGACGCAGCCACCGCCGACGCCGATGGCGGGCAACGCAGGCAGCACGACCCAGAGCGGCGCG
This sequence comes from Chloroflexaceae bacterium, assembly GCA_034432515.1. Taxonomy (GTDB): domain Bacteria; phylum Chloroflexota; class Chloroflexia; order Chloroflexales; family Chloroflexaceae; genus JACAEO01. Next base: position 9,222 of record DAOUBZ010000201.1, read on the forward strand.
GGTGGCCCACCCGCGATCGACCGCACAGGTGATGCCTTGCCCGGCGGCGCCGAACGTCAGGCGACGCCCTTCGAAGCGCCCGCCACCGCCGCGCAGCCCGGGGGCTTCCCCGCGGGGCTCACCCTGGCCCTCGGCCTGGTATTGATCGCCCTGGCGGTGGCCTGGCACCTCGCCAGCCGCCGAGCCGGGTAGACGGAGCCAGGGCTCAGGGTGTGGCGCCGGCCATGGCCGTGTCGAGCACGCGCTGGAAGGTATCCATGTCGCGTTTGAGATCGCTGAGGCGCTGGGCGACCTGGTCAGTGGCCGAGTCGGCGCTGAGGGCGTCCGCGGTGCGCAGGCGCACCGTCTCGGCGAGCACGTTTTCGAGGCTGGCGTGGATGTTCTGTAGCTGGGCCTGGATGCGCCCGATGTAGGTCGTTAGCTCGGCGGCATTGCGTTGCTTCTCGGCCAGGGCGTCGCGGCTCTCCTGGAGTTGCTGGCGGGTGTAGGCATCGCTGGTGGCGGCGATCTGCCGGTCGGTGGCGGCGATGCGCGCCTGGATAGAGTCAACCTTGATGCGGACGAGGTAGGCCTCGATCACCTGGCCCCGCTCACCGAGGGCGTAGGCCTGCTCCACGAGTTCCTGGGTCTGGGTGCTGATGCGGGCCAGCAGCCGGGCCAGCGGGCCACTGGCCTGGGCGATGCTGCGCTCGATCTCCTGTTGGGTGCGCTCGATCGCGCCGATCTGGGCGCGAAAGGTGGGACTGGTGAGCCGTGGCCGCGGCGCGCGCTGGCTGGCGGCGGCCAGGGCCGGGTCACGCCCGCCGAGCGCGATCATCAGCCCGTAGGTGAGCAGGCCGAGCGGCAGCAGCCACCAGAACAGCAGCAGCCCGCCAGCAATCGCGGTAAACAGCACCATCAGCGCCAGCGGGCGGCGGGCAGCATAGATGTAGGGATTGCGCACGGTTGACCTCTATTGCCCCCCGCGCGGGATGAGGGGCCTGATCTGCTGGTCCCAGGCGGTGATCAGCGCCGCGATGACCTCGCCGGGCGGGGTCTCGACCTGGGCGGGAACATCGATGCTGATCCCATGCACGGCAGCGCCGGGGAAGGGGTTGTTGGCGTCGGCGCCGCTCAGGGTGATGCCAGGGTCGATCGGGCGGAAGCCAGAGCGCAGCGCCAGTTCCTGCTGGGGACGCTGGAGCAGGAAGTCGCGGAAGCGGGTGGCGGCCTCACGCTCTTCACGGCTGGTCAACGGCTCGCCCAGGATGGCGTAGGGATGGTCGCTGAAGAGCGTTGCCGGCGGGTAGTAGACACGCAGCGGCTGGTTCCAGCGGCGCTCGGCGGCGGCAATGTTCTCGATGGCCAGGTTCTCGTAGACCAGCACCAGGTCGTAGCGGCTCGGGCCAAACTGGACCATGTTGGTCATGAATGTGCCGGTGCTCTCGCCAAAGTCATACACGCCGCGCTGGATTTCACCAAGCCAGTTGAGGCAACCCGGGTCCTGCACATCGGCCACGGTGAGCCCGGCGGTTTTATCGTGGTAGGCGTAGGCCATCAACAGCAGCGCCTGGGCGCCGCTGTTGGAACTAAGGGGCGAGGTGTGACCAAGCTTGACGAGGCCCCACCTGGCAGCTTGCTGGCCCTCGGGCGTGTCCGGGCCGAAGCCGTTGGCTGCCGCAACCGTGGCCCAGCCCCCCTCGGCGACGACGGCGGCGTGCAGGTCGCCCCAGAAGTCCTGCACACCACGGGGCCAGAGCACACGCGCGCGCTCCTCCCAGGCGACGGCAACCAGCGGTGTGAGCACGAGCGGCGCCGGAGCGCCGGCAATGATCGCCCCGCCGTGGCGAGCCGCCCACTCGCTGGTGAGCATTTCGGTCCAGAGACTGCTGGCCGGGCTGACCACCGTGGGCCGCGGTGCGTCGTCCCAGGCCTGGCGGGCGACCCGGTCGGCAATCTCACGCGAGCCCATCCCGACCAGGCGCACGCTGATCGGGCGACCACCCACGGTTTCGCCGCGCGCCTCGAAGCGGCGGGCGGCCTCTTCGAGCCAGGCGCGCTTCTCGGTGCCGTACCAGATCACCACTTCCACCGGAGCAAGGCGGGGGCCAAGCCCGGGGTCGAGCGGAGCATAGCCCAGCGGCCCGGGCAGCGGCACCAGCAGTTTGAGCGCCAGGGCCAGCAAGACCAGGGCCAGAAAGCCCAGGCCAATGGTTCGCGCAAGAGCCTGCATCCTATCCTCGACGGCAAGGCCGGTCTGCCCGGCACGTCCGGCGCGTCACCGGAGCGCCCCTATTCTAGCCCAGACACGGCACCAGGGGAAGGGGTGGAAAGTATCAGCCCTGGGGGCCAGGACCGATACAACGTCTTCGGGGCAAGCCCCTAACCCCAGTTTAAC
>DAOUBZ010000202.1:0-16422 GCA_034432515.1 Chloroflexaceae bacterium
GCGGCCACGGTCTGCACCAGGCCGTGGGCGCGATACTGTCCGCGCCAGGCCAGCCAGGCGCCGAGGCTGAAGGCCAGCGCAACGATGATGCTCCCCACCAGGGCCAGGTCGGCGCCGAGCGAGGCAGCGGTGCCCAGAAAGCCAGGTCCGTGCATGGCGCGTCCCCCGTGCTACGATGCTCGCGCCTGGCGCGCGACCAGCCCGCGACAGATGCGGCCCGGCAGCCCCGGGCCCTCGTAGACCAGGCCCGTGTAGACCTGGATCAAACTGGCCCCGGCGTTGAGCATACGCAGCGCATCTTCGGCGCCGAAGATGCCGCCGACGCCGATGATCGGCAGGCGCCCGCCACTCTCGCGGGCCACGAAGCGTACCACTTCGAGCGCCCGCGGGTGCAGCGGGCGCCCGCTCAGCCCACCGGCCTCGGCGGCCCGCGCCTGGTCGGCCGGGTGGAGCCCTGGGCGCGCGACGGTCGTATTGGTGGCGATGAGCCCGGCGACGCCTGTCGCTGCGCACACCCCGAGCAACTCGACGATGGCCGGCTCCGCCAGGTCGGGGGCGATCTTCACCAGGATCGGTCGCTCGCGGACCCGCCGCTCACTGGCCAGCCGCCGGTTCTCGGCCTGCAGCGCGGCCAGCAGCCCGCTCAGGTGCGCGCGATCCTGGAGCGCGCGCAGGCCAGGCGTATTCGGCGAACTGACATTGACGGCGAAGTAGGCGGCGTGGTCGAAGAGCGCGCGGAAGGAGCCGGCATAGTCCTCCACTGCTGCCTCCAGCGGGGTGATCTTCGACTTGCCGATGCTGACGCCAAGCGGCACGGGCAGGGCGGGCTGGGCAGCGAGGCGGGCGGCCAGGGCGGCGGCGCCGCCATTGTTGAAGCCCATCCGGTTGATCAGCGCCTGGCTGGCGGGCAGGCGAAAGAGCCGCGGGCGTGGATTGCCCGCCTGCGGCACGCCCGTGACGGTCCCGACCTCGACGTGGCCGAAGCCAAGCGCGGCCCAGGCCGCCAGCGCCACACCGTCCTTGTCCATGCCGGCTGCCAGGCCGACCGGGTTGGGAAAGCGCAGACCAAAGACCGTTCGCTCGAGCGCCGGGTGGCGGTAGGCGTAGAGCCGCTCCAGGCCGCGGAGGAGCGCCCGCGAGCGCGCCACGACGCTCAGCAACGCGAGAGTGCGCTCGTGAACCTCCTCGGCATCGCCGTGGCGCCAGTGGAAGAGGATCAGCCGCAGGAACTGCTTATAGACCACGGTGTGCGCCTCACACCGCCAACGGTAAGCTGGCTGAACGCATCCCCGCGCTCAAAACGGCTCCAGCCCGGCCTCGGAGAGCACGTCGGCGAAGCGCTCCACATCACCGACCCGTTTGAGCGTCTCGACCCGTTCCAGCAAGTTGCGGCGATCGACTGTGTCAGCGATCACTGCCCGCGCGATATACTGGCGCAGATAGATTTTGATCAGATCGAGCTGCTCCGCCGTGAGTTCCTCGTTGCGCAGATAGACCTCGATCGCCGCGGCCAGCTGCCCGGTGGTCTCCTCCATCCAGAAGCGCGGCGGGCGCTCCACCGTAAACGGGTAGGGGTAATCGGCATTTTCCACAAAGACGAGCGGGCCAATCTGTTCTTCCATGGTTGGTGTGCTCGCATTCAGTGGCAACTAGCGCCGCATACCCAGGGTCTGATAGAGCCGGGGAAAATCGAAGCTGGCGTCCATCAGTTCGGTGAAGCGGCGAAGCTTGGACTCCTGGTGGAAGCGCACGCCGCCAAAGAGGCGCTCAGCGCGGGCGACCGTGGTGAGGGTATCGTCGGGCACGAGGATGATCGGCACCTCCAGGTCCGCGGCGCGATCGATCACCTCCGGGGCGGGCCGGCGATTGCCGGTGAGCAGCAGCGCGCTTATATCCGTCTCAAGCGCAGCCAGCTGCAGGTCGTTGCGGTCACCGCCGGTGACGACCACCTTATTGCCGCGGCGGCGGAAGAAGCTACGGCTGGCCTCGGGGCCCATCGCGCCGATCATGAGCGTTTCGGCGATCCGGGTGCACCACTCACGCCGGCCGATCAACTGGCCCCCCAGGTGTTCGAGCAACTCCTCGATGCTGATCCCCGCCAGGGTCGGATCGTGGGGCAGCACGGCGAACACCGGGATGCCGCGCCTTTCCAGAAAGGGCACCACCCGTTTGCGCACGAACTCGAGCTGTGGCTCCTCGACCTGATTAATCAAGACGCCCAGCAGCCGGTCACCCACATAGCGCTGCACCGAGAGCACCGTATCGACGTTGAGCGTCGAGTCGTAGCGGGTGACCAGCAGGCCCGGAGCCTGAAGCAGATCGGTCACCTGGTCGGCTGAGAGATCGACCAGTGCCCCTTCCGACCAGGTGTTGGTGCCCTCGAGAACGACCACGTCTTTGCCGCGCGAGACAGTGAGGAAGGCATCGCGCAGGATCCTGGTGTAGCTGGGGAACTGGCCGCGCAGGATCGCCTCGACCACCCCCGGGGTGATCATCACCGGGCTGAGTTGCTCGACCGGGGTGGTGATACCGAGCGTTTCGCGGACGAAGAGGGCATCCTCATCCACGCCGAGCCCGGGTCGGTGGCCCAGCGAGACGCTCACGGGCTTCATATAGCCGACGCGGTAGCCATCACGCTGCAGGCGCTGGAGCAGGCCAATGCAGACGGCACTCTTGCCGACGAAGGTCTCAGTCGATGCGACATACAGCGTCGCCATGCTCTGCCTCCGGGGAACGAGGTCGCCACTGAAGTGCCTGACCCGTGGCCGCTCTGTAGCAGTTGCCGACGCGCCCCGGCGCCGGTAGGCGCCTGGCTCGCGCGCTTCCACAGCCATGGTCGGGCATCTGGTGCCACCATAATACCGTACCGTGACGGGAAGTGCAACGGAGGGAGATAGGCACTACTCAACCGGCTGGCGAGCGGCGACCGGCGCGAGGCGGCGCGCCGGCAGGACCAGGAGCCAGTGCTCAAGCGCGCCAAGGGCGACCAGGGAGCCCAGCAGGGCCAGCCGTGGGCCAACCAGCTCGAAGCGATGGGCGTGAGCTGCCAGCCAGAGCATGATCGCGAGCAGCGTCACCACCGAGACCGAGGGGATGAAGAACCAGCTTGCCGGGCGCCGGGCCCAGTAGCTGCCGAGGTAGCGCAGGTGGGGCGGGAAGAGGGCCACGTTGAGCGAGCGCACGCCGAACAACACATTGAGCTTAGCGCTATGCTGCAGCGCCCAGCTCAGCACAAAGACGAGGGGGCCGATCAGGTTCAGGGCATCGTGGAGCAGCCAGGCCATGATCAGCAACTCGGCGATCACGGCCAGCTCGTGGTGGAGATGGGTGCCCAGGGCGTAGCCGAAGCGTACGATGCCGCGGGCCTGCGGCGGGCAGGGACGACGCCACGGCCCGGTGATCACCCCGCAGTAGAAGGCCAGTTCGTGCCAGGCCCAGATCAGCGTGCCGGCCACGAAGCCCCGGTAGACCGCCGCAATGCTCACATCGTTCCGCACCGCCCACAGCTCATGATGGGCCAGCGCCAGCAGCGGCAGCGTGGCTAGCATAGCGATCCGCCCGGCCAGCGGCCCACGCCGGTTCAAGCCCGCCACCAGCACCGTCAGCCCGACCCAGAGCGCGATGGCCGCCAGCGGGGGGTAGAGGTAGAGCTGCGGCCAGGCCGGCAACGGATCGTACATCAGCGGCGCCTTCAGGCTGTTGCATTTGCGCAAACCAATTGCATGGATGGTAACACGGGGCAGGTATCACTGTCAATCCGGGCAACGGCGGATCTCACGGGCCAGCCACAGCCCGAGCAGGATCAGCAGCAAGGTGGGCAGACGTATGCCCAGCGCCCCCCCGACGCTGAACTCGCCCAGCAGGGTGATCAGCGGAACCAGCGTGAAGCCTGCCACCAGGTGGCGCCGCGCAGGGTCAGCGTACAGATACTGCGCGACGATGAGCATGGGCGCTACCAGCAGCAGGCCATCGTGACTGTGCAGGTGCGGGCCGAGCACCATGCCCAATAGCACCGTCTGAGCGAAGCGCAGGGCGAACTGGTTGCTCCCCGGCGCCCAGGGCCGTCGCCAGAGCCAGATGGTGGCGCACACACCCAGGCCAAAAGCGATCGCGCTCATCAGGCCGATCAGCGCCCCCTGTTCGTTGCCCAGCCAGAGGGTCAGGGTGCCCTTGAGGTTGTACATCGTCGCGGGCACGATGCCGAAGATCCCGTAGTAACGATCAATCGTCCGCACGGCCTGGAGAAACCCCAGCCAGCTCTGCGGGCCGAAGGCCAGGGTCGCGGCGAGCGCGCAGGCGATGCCTGCCAGACCGGCGGTGCGCAGCACGCGCCAGCGTCGCCCAACGAGCATGGCGAGCGCCGGCAGCAGCACCAGCTGCGGCTTCATCGAAGCCATGGCCAGCCAGAGCCCGGCACGCCCAGGCTGCCGCTCGATCAGGTAGCGGTAGAGGCCGAGCACGGCGACCAGCACCAGCAACGAGAAGCTGCCGCGCAGCAGGGTGAACAGCAGCGGCGGAAAGGCCAGCATCGCGCACAGCGCCGCCAGTCGCTCCCGGCTCAACCAGCCAGCCGTGAGGGCGATGGTCGTCCGGATCAGGACGACGAGCAGCACGACCTGGCCCGCCGTCCACAGATAGAAGGCATGGGGCAGCGTCAACCAGGCGAGCGGCGCAAAGAAGAGCGTAACGTGCGGCGGGTTGACGTAGGGGAGCAGACCTTCGCTGAAACTACGCCCATCCAGCACCCGCTGCTGGTACACCGCCTGCACGGCGAAGTCGTAGACCTGGGCAGCAGCGCCGGCGCGCACCATCGTCCAGGCGGTGTAGTAGGCCGTAAAATCGGCGCGCCAGAAGAGCCCCTGGGCCATACTGATGAGCCAGAGGCCCACATAGCTCACAGCGATCCCTGCATTGACCGCCGCGACGGCGGCGAACCAGTGCCGTCGGGGGCGAGCACGCGCACGTGAGGCGATCGGGTACATTGCGCCGGCGGCTCCTCGGGGGCAACAATCCTCAGCGACAGTATACGCCGGCGCTGCTACCGCAGTGGCTCAACTCCTACCCCGGCGAGCGAGGGCTGCGCTCAGTGGGGCAAGGGCGATCAGCACGACCAGCGTGAAGACGGTGGCGAGTGCTGCCAGGAAGCCTGCGCCCACCCCCACGGCCATACCGATCGCGGCGACGAGCCAGACCGTGGCGGCCGTGGTCAGGCCTCGCACCCGGTCTTCGTCGCGAAAGACGGCGCCCGCGCCGAGAAAGCCGATCCCGCTGACGATCTGCGCAGCGACACGGGCAGTGTCCCGTCCATCTTGCGCCCCGTCGTTGGGGAAGCCATAGATCGACAGGATCGTCAGCAAGCAAGCGCCCACCGCAACCAGGATGTTGGTACGCAGCCCGGCCGCGTGCCCGCTGTACTCGCGCTCGGCACCAACCAGCGCGCCGAGCAGGGCGGCCACGATGAGCCGGAGGGCGAGGTCCCAGGGCAGTTGGGCAATGCTCTGGAGTGACCACATCGCTATGCTCCCTTGCTACAACCGGCGCCCGGCGCGCGCCGGGCCCAGTGCCAGGGCGATCAGCGCGGCGAGCGCCAGGGCTGCCACGCCGAAGAGCAGTGTCTCGCCAATCACCTGGGCCGCGACGTTCATCAGGAAGCGCGCCGGGTCGCTGGCGGCCAGCGGATCGGCGGCGCCGGCGCGGCGCAGCGCATCCTGGCGCTGTACCCCCCAGAGGGTGAGCACCGCCACCCCCACGGTCATGCCGATCAGGCGCAGCGCGATGACAATCGCCGCCACGGCGCCGCGCCGATCCATGGGTGCGGCACGGATCAGCGCGTCGGCTGCCGGGGCGAGCACCAGGCCGAGGCCAGCCCCGGCGAGCATCAACTGGGCGACCATGGCCACATAGCCGGTGTCGGCGGTCCAGCCGCTGGCCAGCCAGTAGCCGAGGGAGGCCAGGGCCAGCCCGGCGGCGGCCACCGGCCGGTCGCCCACCCGGCCGGCCAGGAAGCCGCCCGGGAAGGCCGCCGCAGCCATGGTCAGGGTCAGCGCCGAGAGGATCCAGCCGGCGTCCCAGGCGGCACGGCGCAGCACGTCGGGGTCGGTGGCTTCGAAGAGCAACAGGCGGGTATTGACGAACAACGGCACGTTGGTGATCGCCAGCGCGATCGCAAAGCCGAGGATGGCGTTGACCGCGCACGCGGCGGCGGCGCCCCGTTCGCGGAACAGCGCCAGGTCAACCAGCGGATCGGTGGCGCGTCGCTCCCACCAGAGGAACGCGCCAGCCAGACCCAGGGCAAGCAGTACCAGCGGCAGCGCGTAGGGCGGCGGGCCGGCCCGCTCACCGTAGAAGTCGGTCGCGCCGAGCTCGGCGCCCGCGGCCAGCCCCAGGTTCAGGGCGGTGAGGCTCGCGCTGATCAGCAGCGTGCCCGGCCAGTCGAAGCTGCCGCCCGCCCGGCGCTGGGGTACGTCGCGCAGCGCCCACCAGGTGAGCATCAGGGCCACCAAGCCAATCGGCAGATTGATCCAGAAGAGCAGCCGCCAGTCGTCGAAGGCGCGCATCAGCACGCCGCCGTAGAGATGGCCGACCATCCAGCCCGCCGTGTCCACCGCGCCAATGAAGCCCAGCGCCGCAGCCCGCGCCCCCGGCGGGAAGATGTCGCTCACCAGGGCCATGCTCACCGGCACCATCGCGCCCGCGCCAAAGGCCTGCACCACCCGCCCGAACACCAGCACACCCAGGCTCGGCGCAGCAGCCACCAGCGCCGACCCGAGCAGAAAGACCACCAGCGCAGCCAGGTAGACCCGCCGGCGCCCGAGCAGGTCCGATAGGCGACCCATGAAGGTGATGCTGATCGTATAGGCCAGCAGGTAGCCACTCACCACCCAGCTCGCCCGGTTCAGCTCGGTGTCGAGCGAAACCCGCAGGTCAAGCATGATCTTCGGCAGAACGGCGCTGACCACGGTGAGATCGACCGCGCCGACGAAGATCGCCAGGCTCACCAGGGCCAGCGTCAGCCGCGGGCTGACGCGGGGCGCGCGCGTCGTTCCGGGAAGGCTCTGGCCCATCGGGACCCTCGTCACCCCATCAGGGGCACGCCAGCGGCGCGCGGACGTCCACCGTCTTGCCGTAGTCGGAGAAGTCGATGGTCCAGGTGCTGGGCTGCTGCGGGTCGCTTGCGCTGTCAACGAGCACGATCCGCGTGGCACGCATGGTCGCCTGGTCGGCCCACAGGTCGACAGATACCGGACCGGCGCCAAGCAGGCCGAGGCTGATCGCCTGCAGTTGTTCGCCGGCCATCGTGCCACGGAGATGATAGTGCGGGCGCCCGTCAAGCTCCTCGCTGCCGACCAGGCTGACCTCGGCAAAGCCCTCTTGCAACAGGTACTCGACACCCTGCCCGGGCGCGAAGAGCACTGCCGGATCGACGGCGGCCCCGGGGTCCAGACACTGCCACTGGCGGGTGATCGGGTTGGTGACGTACTGCTTGCCGTCCAACGAGACGGTGCGGATCTCGGTCACCCCGCCGCCGACGGTCACATTGAGCAGGGCGAGCACGCCGGCGGGGCGCTTGAGATCCCCTTCGAGCGCATTGAGCACCGTGAACCCGGCTGCATCGAGCGCCACCGGCTTGCCACTCAAGCTGATCACGAAATGGACGCTCTCCGCGGCCTGCGTCGCGCGCCCGATCGCCGCGCTGATCTCGCGCGGGGTCGGGGTGGGTGTCGGGACCGGGGTAGGCTCCGCTGGGCGCCCACAGGCGGCGAGCAGCACGGCGAAAGCCAGGAGCAGCGGGGCAAGCATTCGGCGCACGGAGACCTCACGAGCAACGTGGGACCATGCTGACCACGATACCACGGAACCGTGCCCGGGGGCAAGCTCAGTGGTCTGTCAACGACGTTTCTTGCTATTCCGCCCGCCCTGTCATGCTGAGCGAAGCGAAGCATCTCCCGACTCCTTAGCAGGAAACGTCGTTGACAGACCACTGAGCTCGGCTGGAGACAGCCCGGCGGAGAGACGGCCCGGCGGGCCGTCTCTCCGCCATCAACGGCATGTCACGGCGACAGGGTCCCGCGCCCTACCGCCGGAGCAGCGGCAGCGCCACCTGGATGGCGCCCGCGCCGCTCAGGGCGACGGTACGCTGCTCGCCGCCGTTGCCGGTGACCGTCAACTGGCCCGTACGTGAGCCGAGGCCGGTCGGGGTGAAGGCGATCGCGAGCGTGCAACTGGCTCCGGGGTCGAGGTTGGCCGGGAAGCCTTCGGGGCATGTCCCTCCGGCGCGCACAAAATCGCCCTCCAGGCTCACGCCGGTCAGCGGCATGGTCGCGCCGCCCGCATTGGCCACAACCACCGTCCGGGTGATGCCCGTCATCCCCACCGGATGGGTGCCAAAGCTCAACGCGGTGGCATTGAGCGCCAGCAGCGCGGGCCCGGTGGCATCCTGGATGATCAGCGTGCGCGTGGCCGGCCCGACCAGCGTGGCGCCGGTCACCTCGCCGAGGGTGATGCTGATCGTCTCACCCGGATCGATCTCGCTGTCGGCCAGAACACTCACACTCAGATCCGCCCGGCGCTCACCCGGCACGAAGGTGAGCGTACCGCTGCGGAGCCTATGGTCAGCCGGGCTGGCCGTGCCCGCCACCGTGTAGCGCACGCTGACAACCTGGTTGCTCGCGATGCTCAACTCAAGCGGGATCGTGGCCGTGCTATTCTCGCTGACCAGCCAGGGGCCATCGGCAAAGCTCAGGTTGCGTCGCTGGCGAGCGACCGCCTCGACGGCTGCGCCGGCATTGACAATGCCGGGGCCACAGATGCCGCCGCAACCGCTCCCGGGGGGGAAAGGCGTCACCGTATCGCGCAGGATCGCCAGGACCTCGTCACGGCTCAGCCCGGGGTTCACCGAGAGCATCAGGCTGATCGCCCCGGCGACGTGGGGCGTCGCCATGCTGGTGCCCGAGTAGCCAGCGTAGCTGTCACCGGCCGGCGAGGGGGCAGTGGTGCCGCTGTTGATCGTGGAGAGCACGCTGGCGCTGCTGTCGCCGCCGGGGGCCGCGAGGCTGACCAGCGGGCCGTAGTTGCTGTAAGGAGCGCGATTGCCGGCCCGCCCGGTGGCGGCGACGACCACCACGCCCTCGCAGTTGGCCGGTGTGGAATTGGCGGCCGGCACCCCGGAGTTGCCGGCGGCGACGACCACGATGGCGCCCGCAGCATTCACGGCCGTGATCGCGTCACGCAGCGTTGTCGGACAGAAGGTGGCGCCGGCGCCGAGGCTCAAGTTGAGAATGCGCGCCGGGGTCGGGTTCTGGGGTACGCCGGGGACCGGCAGCCCGGCCGCCCAGCGCATGGCCTCGGCAATGTCGGTGAGGCTGCCGCCGCAGCGCCCGAGCACGCGCACGAAGAGCATGGGCGAGTCCCAGTTCACGCCGGCGATACCCCGCGCATTGTTGGCCCGCGCGCCGAAGATGCCGGCCACGTGCGAGCCATGCCACGAACTGGGCGCTGCCGGGCAACCTGGCGTGCTGCTCGTAACCCAGTCGCCGGGGTCACCCGGGTCCGGATCGCGCCCATCGCCATCGTTGGCGTTGCTGGCCGCGGAGATGAAGTCATAGCCGACGTTGCCAGGCGGGGTGCGGCCGGTCAGGTCTTCGTGGCCGAGCAGGCCGCCGGTGTCGAGAATGGCCGTGACGATCGCCGGGTCGCCGGTGGTGATCATCCAGGCGTCGGGGAGGTTGGCGCCGTAGTTGGTTGCGCCGGCGGCCTGAAGGTTCCAGAGCGAGGGGACGAAGAGCGGGTCGTTGGGCACCCGGGCGGGAAAGAAGGTCAGATCAGGCTCGGCGTAGGCCACTCCAGCATCGGCGGCCAGGCGAGCCGCCAGGGCGACGGCCTCCTCGGGCGGGAGCGGCGCGGGCAGGCGCAGCACGTGGGCGCCACCGGCCAGCGGGCGAACGTAGTCCAACTCAAGGTCAGCGACCGTGCTCAGTTGCGCGGCCGCCTGCTCGGGGCCGCGGACGGCCTGGACGGCCGCGGCGCTGCCCGGTTCAAAGCCAACAATGATCTGGTCAATCAGCGGCGCTGAGGGCGGCTCAAGCGGTGCGGCCTGAGCGGGCAGGGCGGCGGAAACCAGCAGCAGGACGAGGCTGAGTGCCACCAGGGGCAGAACGATGCGATGGGGCATGGGTCCTTCCAGTGATGTCGTGGCCGGATCTCGAACAGGCCATAGGATAGAACGTGAAGCGGGCGACTTGTCGGCATGCCGCGCACAACCTATGCTACAGCATAAAGCAGTTGACCATGGTAACATGATAGTGACAGCATGTTGGTTGTGGCGGCTGCGCCGCAACAACCGGGGTCCGGGGCTGGCCCCAGACCCTGATCACCAGCGGCAACCCGCGTACGCGTTGGGTTGCCCGTGGAGGGGCTGGTCGCGCCGATCAGCCCTGTTTTGAGCTGCTATGGGAACCTTGCCTGAGCTTTGCGCCGAACTGGCCGGGCTGCCCGCCGTCACCGATATCGCGGCTGCCCTCGCGCAGCCCGGCGCGCGCCTGCGCGTGGCCCCACTCCCGGTGGCCGCGCGCACCCCGCTGGTTGCTGCGCTGGCGCGGCATCAGCGCGCACCGCTGCTCTTCGTGCTCTCCAGCGCCGATCTGGCCATGCGCGCCGCCGACGACCTACGCCAGTGGCTTGAGCCCGCGGCAGTCTCCTACTACCCGGCCAGCGACGCCCTGCCCTACGAGCATATGTCGCCGGGCAACCAGGTGATCAGCCGGCGCCTGCGGGTGCTGGAGGCCCTGGCGGCCCGGCAGCACGCCACCGAGCGCGCTGGGCCGCTGGTGATCGTCGCACCGGTGAAGGCACTCATGCAGCCGACCCTGACCCCCGCCGAACTGGCCGAGGCGACCCTGCAGCTGGCCCTGGGCGATGTGGCGCGGCCCGAGGACCTGGTGCGGCACCTGCTCGACCGGGGCTACCGCGCCGCACCCACCGTCGAGGAGCCGGGCGAGCTCAACCGGCGGGGCGACCTGCTCGACATCTGGCCGCCGGCACAGGAACTGCCGCTGCGCATTGGCTTCTTCGGCGACGAACTGGAGAGCATCCGTTGCTTCGACCCGGGCACCCAGCGCAGCGAGACGCGCCTGGAGCGCGTGGCGATCGGCCCGCCCCACGAGATGCCGCTCTGGCGCCGCGAGCTCGCCGTTGCCCGCATCGCTGCCCTGGAGGTGAGCGGCCTGCGCCACGAAGCCCGCATTGAGTGGGACGCCGCCCTCGAGCGCCTGGAGCACGGCGAGCGCTTCGAGGGACGGGCCTTCTACGCTCCGTTCTTCCGCGAGGGTCGCGGGGCATCGCTCCTCGCCCATCTGCCGGCGGGGGCAGGCATGCTACTCTCCGAGGCCCAGTTCCTGGCCCGCCACGCCATCGAGATTGACGAGCAGGCCGAGCAGGGGCGCGCGCGGCTGATCGGCGGGGGCGAGCTGCCGCCCACCTTCCCGCGGCCCTACTTCCGCTGGGAGGAACTCCTGCCCGCGCCGGGGACGCACCCCTACACGCTGGTCGACCTGAGCGGCAGCGAGACGCCAGAGCCGCTCCTGGCGGCGCAGCAGCTCACTGCGCCGCCCTTCGCCACCCCCGAGCGCTTCGGCGGCCAGTTCCGCCGGCTCGTCAACGACATCGTCAGCCGGCTCACGGCCGGCGAACGGGTCGTCGCGGTCACCAGCCAGGCCGCGCGCCTCGCGGAGCTGGTCAGCGAGGCGCTCGCCACGGCCGGGGAGGGAGAGGCGGCGCACGCGCGCTTCAGCGTGGTGCACGGCGCACTGGAGGGCGGCTGGCGCCTGGCGGAGCTGCAACTCAGCCTCTACAGCGACAGCGAAATCTTCGGCCTCCGCCAGCGACGGCCGCTCAGCGAGCGCCGCAGGCGTGGGCTCAGCACCGACGAGCGAGCCGCCTTCGTGCGCGGGCTCAAGCCAGGCGATTATGTCGTCCATATCGAGCACGGCATCGCCCAGTACGAGGGCCTGATCCGCCGCGTCGTCGGCGAGATCGAGCGTGAGTACCTGGTGCTGCGCTACGCCGCCGGCGACAAGATCTATGTGCCGGTGGACCAGGTGGACCGGGTGACGCGCTACATCGGGGCAGGCGATGTCACGCCCACGCTCACCCGCCTGGGCACCCAGGAGTGGGAACGGGCCAAGCGCAAGGCCCGCGCCGCCGTGCAAGACCTGGCCGAGGACCTGCTCAAGCTCTACGCCCAGCGCCAGATGCAGCGGGGCCACGCCTACAGCCCCGACAACGAATGGCAGCGCGAACTGGAGGGCGCCTTCCCCTACATCGAAACCGACGACCAGGTGCGCGCAATCGGCGAGGTCAAGCACGATATGGAGGACCCGGTGCCGATGGACCGCCTGATCTGCGGCGACGTCGGCTTCGGCAAGACCGAGGTCGCGCTGCGGGCCGCCTTCAAGGCCGCCCAGGACGGCAAGCAGGTGGCGGTGCTGGTACCCACCACCGTGCTCGCCCAGCAGCACTTCGACACCTTCAGCAAGCGCATTGCCGCCTTCCCGCTGCGCGTCGAGATGCTCTCGCGCTTCCGCTCGCCGAAAGAGCAGGACGCGATCATCGCCGCGCTGGCCCGCGGCCAGGTCGACATCGTGATCGGCACCCATCGCCTGCTCTCCAAAGATGTGCGCTTCAAGGACCTGGGACTGGTCGTGGTGGACGAAGAGCAGCGTTTCGGCGTGCGCCACAAAGAGCGGCTCAAGCAGCTGCGCGCCCAGGTCGACGTGCTGACGCTCACCGCCACGCCTATCCCGCGCACGCTGCACATGGCTATGGCCGGCATCCGCGACCTGAGTGTGATCGACACGCCGCCCGAGGACCGTGTGCCGATCAAGACCTACGTGCTGCCCTACGACGAAAGCCTGGTGCGTGAAGCGATCGATCGCGAACTGGAGCGCGACGGCCAGATCTACTTCGTCCACAACCGGGTGCAGAGCATCTACCACGTGGCGAACCGGCTGCGCGGCCTCGTCCCCGAGGCGCGGATCGCAGTCGGCCACGGCCAGCTCGAGGAGCGCGAGCTGGAGCGGGTGATGCTCGACTTCTTCGAGGGACGCTACGACGTGCTGGTCTGCACGACGATCATCGAGAGCGGGCTGGACGTACCCAACGCCAATACGATCATCATCGACGACGCGACCACCTACGGCCTGGCCCAGCTCTACCAGCTGCGCGGACGGGTGGGACGCAGCGCCAACCGCGCCTATGCCTACCTGCTCTACCGCCAGGACAAGCCGATGACCGCCGAGGCGCAGGCCCGCCTGGAGGCCATCCAGGAGGCCACTGAGCTGGGTGCCGGCTTCCGCGTCGCCATGCGCGACCTGGAGATCCGCGGCGCGGGCAACCTGCTGGGCGCCGAGCAGAGCGGGCACATCGCGGCCGTGGGCTTCGACCTCTACTCGCGGTTGCTCGAACAGGCAGTGCGCCAACTCAAGGCGGGCGTCGACCGCGCGGCACCAGGTGTCACCGAGGCGCTGAGCGACGGCCAGGCCGCCGGCCAGCCGCTCGGGCTGGCCGAGGCAGCCAGCAAGCTGGTGATCAGCGAAAAGGTGCTCGTCTCGCCCCTGGTGACACTCGATCTCCCGCTGACAGCCTACCTGCCCGAGGACTACATCGCCGACCCGACGCTGCGCGTGGCGATGTACCAGCGAATGACCGAGGCGCAGACCGTCGAGCAGGTTCGCGAGCTCCGGCAGGAGTTGCACGATCGCTTCGGCAGGCCACCGGAGGCGGCGCTGCACCTGCTGACCTGGCTGCAGATCAAGGCCCTGGCGCTGCAGGCCGGCGTGAGCTCGGTGGTAACCGCAGGGGACGAGTTTGTGATCCGGCTGCCCATCCTGGAGGGGAGCCAGCGTGAGCGCCTGCGACGGCGCTACATGCGCGACCAGGCGGTAAAGATCGGCCCCCAGTTCGTGCGCCTCGATCGCCGCGCGCTCGACGATGCCTGGAGCGAAAAGCTCATGGGGCTGCTGGAAGTGCTGGCGGCGTAGCGCGCCACAGGCAAATACATGGGTCGGCCACCGCCCCGTAAGGCCGCAGCACTGGCTGCGCCAATGCTGCCGCCCAACGAGCGCAAGCAATCAGGCTCGGACGCCGTACTAGATCATGCGCTTCGAGCGGAAGTAGAAGAAGAGCGCCAGGCCGATCACAAACATCACCATCAGCACAAACGGCAGCGCGTAGGGGTTCTCGGCATTGGGGATGAAGACGTTCATGCCCAGAATGCCGGTGATCAGCGTCATCGGGCCGAGGATGACGGTGATCAGCGTGAAGAGCTTCATCTCCTGGTTGATGCGGTAGGAGGTAAGGCTGAAGAGCGTCGAGTCGAGGCCCTCGATGATCTCCTTCTGCTCCTCGAGCATATCCCAGGCCCGGTTGAGCCCGTCGACCAGGTCACCGAAGTAGGCCTCCTCATCAAGTCGGAGGAACTCGCGCTCGCGGCTGGCCAGCAAGCGCATCACCGGGATATTGGGCTTGAGAATGCGGCGCAGCGCGATAATATCGCGGCGCAGGTAGGAGAGCTCCTGGACGATGTGGCGCGTATCGGTCTTGAACATCGCCTCCTCGACGCTGTCGAGCTTCTCGTCGAGGCGGTGGAGCATCGGAAAGCAATAGTTGACCAGGGATTCGATCAGCCGGTAGAGCAGGAAGCCGGAGCCGCGACCGAGTAGCAGGGCGCTTCCGCGCTCGTCGCCGGCCGTCTGGGCGAGGCGGCGCATCGGGCGCAGGTGGCCATCGTGGAAGGTGACCACAAAATCGGCGCCGACAAAGAAATCAACCTCGCTGATCACCGAGAGGCGCTCCACCTCATCGAAGACCGGAAAGTGCAGCACCAGGAAGACATACTCCTCGTCCTCGTTGTCATCGAGCTTGGGTCGCTGGATGCGTGAGAGCACGTCCTCGACGTGCAGGGGATGAAAGCTATAGTGCTCGCCGAGGGCGTGGACCTCGTCGCGGGTCGGGTAGATCACATCGACCCAGGTCAGCCCGTTGTGCGCATAATGCTTGCGGATGGCCGCAGGGGTGGTCAGCACCCGCCTGGATCCGGAGCCAACCGGGAGCTGGTCACGCAAGGCCATCCCTACACCTCATCTACAATTGCGGCGCTGCGTACATTATAGCGCCAGTGTAGGTAGCCGGCTCCACTCGGTAGGACCCAACTCGAAATACCCGCGCCATCCAGCGAGATCGCAGCAGGCGCCAGAACACAGCGGCGCTGGACGAGGTGATGACGGAGCGCCCGAAGGAGATCACAACCGCAAGAGGCTACACTCCCTACAGTCATCTCACGCCCGGAGAGGCACGCGGCTGGTTGCGTGGCTCCCGCGTCAGTCGCGCCGGCCCCCACACCAGCAGCACGAGGATCACGCTGGCAAAGAGCAGCACAAACAGGTACAGGCTGGCGCGATCCGAGGCCAGCGTGGGAAAGAGCCAGTGGGACAGGTTGAACATCGTGTGGAAGAGCAGGGCGGCAAAAATGCTCCCGCGGGTGTTGTTGTAGACCCAGGTGAAGAGGACGGAGACCAGAGTGGTCGAGAGCAGCAACCCCCAGATCGGGCGCTGGTAGTAGAACTCCTGCCGGGGCATAAAGAACAGGGGCAGGTGCCAGGCGCCCCAGGCCAGGCCGACCACGATGCTCGACGCCAGGGCGTTCCAGCGTTCCTGGAGGCGTTCGAGGGCGTAGCCGCGCCAGCCGAACTCCTCCTGCAGCGGGCCGCCGAGCAGGAGGATGTAGACAAAGGCGATCGGGATGACCAGGGGATTGGCCAGCGCCGGCAAGTCAGGCGCCGGATCGCCCGTGAGGACGGCCAGCAGCAGCGCGCCACCGATCAAGGCGGGGAAGAGCAACAGGATCACCAGGTACCACGGCGGGCCAAGACGAACGGCCAGTCCTCGCCGCAGAAGGGTCGTGACGCCAGAGCGCCCCTCTTCCACAAAGGTGACCAGCAGCGCCGCGATCAGCGGCCCCCACGCGGCGGGGTTGAATGGCCCCTGCAGGAAGTCTGCCAGCGCCGGCGGCGCGGACAGGCCACGGGCGACCAGCGCGGCGGGCCACCAGAACAGCCAGGACCAGCCAAAGGCCACCAGGAACAACAGCCAGGGTCTGCGTTTCATGGCGCTGCTCCCCTCGTATTGACGGCATGGATAGTATGCCACGGGGCAGGGTGGCGCACAGTCCCCTCCGGCGGATTCGGTCATTGGCAAGTTCCAAAGACGTTATAATAGCCCTGTGCGATGGGGGGAGAAGCGTTGCCAGAGCAGTGCTGTATCCGGGGCGCTATGTGCTGAACACGGCGCTGGTCGAGAACCTGCCGCTGTTGCTGGTGGGATTGCTCCTGATCCCGCTGCAAACCAGCGCCGAGGAAGTGTTTGTCC
>DAOUBZ010000203.1:0-5970 GCA_034432515.1 Chloroflexaceae bacterium
AGGAATCCCGGCGGTGATGCCATCCCGAGACCCTTCGCGTCGGCTACGCCTCCGCTCAGGGTGACAGGTGTAGGGCGTCCTGATGCGACAGAAGGCCAACCTTCGTTGTAGTATTAGGAGAGCGCATCGGTACGTTCTATCAGCGCTGGCTGCGTACATATGCATCCCCTGCATTCTATCCAGCGTGGTCACGGCGTACCGCTGCTGCTGCTGCACGGCTTCACTGGTAGCATCAGCGAGTGGGCCGAGCTCATCCCGGCGCTCACGCCGCTGCGCACCGTGATCGCGGTGGACCTGATCGGCCATGGGCGCTCGCCGGCCCCCACCGACCCGGCGCGCTACACGATGGAGCGCGCTGTGGCCGACCTGCTGGCGCTGCTCGACGCGCTGGGGCATGAGCGCGTCGAGGTGCTCGGTTACTCGATGGGCGGGCGGGTGGCGCTGCAACTGGCGGCGGCGGCCCCGGCGCGGGTGCGCGGCCTGATCCTGGAGAGCGCCTCGCCGGGCATCGCGGACGCCGCCGAGCGGGCCGCGCGCGTCGCCGCCGACGAGGGGCTCGCCGCGCGCATCGAACAGCAGGGCCTGGCGTGGTTCGTGGACCACTGGGCCAGTATCCCGCTCTTCGCCAGCCAGGCGGCCTTGCCCGCCGAAGAGCGCGCTGCGCTGCGCGCCCGTCGGCTGCGCGCCACAGCGACCGGCTATGCCAATAGCCTGCGTGGTATGGGCGCAGGCCGCCAGACCAGCCTCTGGGCGCACCTTCCCCAACTGGCGATGCCCACCCTGATCATCAGTGGCGAACACGACGCAAAGTACGTCGCGATTGGCGCGCAGATGGCCGCCGTCATGCCCGGTGCCCGCCAGGCTGTCGTGCCGGGCGCCGGCCACACCGTGCACCTTGAGCAGCCCCGGGCCTTCCGCGATCTTGTGGTAGGATACCTGAAGAACGGGGTAAGCTGGCTGGATTACGAGGGATGATATGCCGATAGCGTGGACAAACGTTGGCAGCTACAGCGACATCATCTACGAGCACGATGCCGCAGGCGAGGGCATCGCAAAAATTACCATCAACCGACCGGAGAAGCGTAACGCCTTCCGTCCCGAGACGGTGCAGGAACTGCTCGACGCCTTCGCGAGCGCCCGCGATGACGAGCGGATCGGCGTCATCCTCTTCACCGGCGCCGGCGATCTGGCCTTCTGCTCCGGCGGCGACCAGACGGTGCGCGGTGATGGCGGCTATGTCGGCAAGGATACGATCCCGCGGCTCAATGTGCTCGACCTGCAGCGGCTCATCCGCATTATTCCCAAGCCGGTGATCGCACTGGTGGCCGGCTACGCGATCGGCGGCGGCCACGTGTTGCATGTCGTCTGCGATCTGACCATCGCCGCCGACAACGCGATCTTCGGGCAGACCGGGCCGCGGGTGGGCAGCTTCGACGGCGGGTACGGCTCCAACCTGCTGGCGCGCATGGTCGGCGACAAGAAGGCCCGTGAGATCTGGTATCTCTGCCGCCAGTACAACGCCCAGGAGGCGCTGGCGATGGGCCTGGTCAACACGGTCGTCCCGCTGGAGCGGCTGGAGGACGAGGGCGTGCAGTGGGCCCGCGAGATCCTCGAGAAGAGCCCGATGGCCATCCGCTTCCTCAAGGCGGCGATCAATGCCGCCGCCGACGGCCACGCCGGCCTGCAGCAACTGGCTGGCGATGCGACCCTGCTCTACTACCTGAGCGAGGAGGCCAAAGAGGGCAAGACGGCCTATCTTGAGAAGCGCAAGCCCAACTTCCGCCGTTTCCGGCGCTATCCGTAGGGGAGCAGCGGGCGGGTGCGCGGCGCATAGCGCCCTCGCTCGCCGACTGAAGACTGTATGGCGAGCTCTGCTTCGGGCGAGGCGCTTGCGCGTGAGCGCGGCGCCGGCTCGGCCCTGACGATACCCCGGGTCGGTGATCTGCGGCCCTACCTCTGGCTTGCGTTGCTGACCGTGCTCGCGCTCACGCTGGCCTACGCGGCGCGCCCGGTGGTGCGCATCGATCTGGGCGGCGACCACGATGCCATCTTCCTGCGCGGCTTCAACGGGCGCGAGATCGATGCGATCGGTACGAGCGAGGCCTTTGCCTGGCCGCCCGGCGCGGCAAGCGTAACGGTGCCCGGCCGCCGCGACGGCATCTGGATCGCGACGCTGCGCGCCGCCCCCGGCCAGCCCCCCGGCATCCTGCGCGAGGCCGCGGTCGCCGTCAACGGCGAGCGCGTCGATATGCCGCGCCGCGGCAGCGACTTCGTGCTCGCCAAGATCACCCCCGAACTCGGGAGCGCCGAGCAACTCAGCTTCAGCCTGGTCTCACCGCTGATGGGCGGCCCTGAGCCGCCGCGTGGCATGGTCGGCGAGGTGGTGCTGGCCCCCGCCCGCACCTATCGCTGGTCAACCGGCGATGCGAGCATTGTGCTGCCCAACCTGGGGCGTGGCGCCTGGACGGTGGATATGGCCACGGTCACCGCGCACCCCGATGGGCAGCCCCTGAACGCCGAACTGTTCGCCAACGGCGTTCGTCTGACCGCGCTGCCCGAGCATGCTGCGCCGCGGCGCATGCGCCTCTTTGTGCCGGCCAGCCTGGTGCGTGATGGCTCGCTGGAGTTGACGATCCGCGCCAATACCTTCAACGACCCGCGCCCGCTTGGTGTGCTGTTCTCGCAGGTGACGGTAGCCCCGGCAGGTGACAGCGGCCTCGCCACGGCCTTTCCGCCGCTGGGCGGCCTTGGCCTGGCCCTGGTCACGGTGCTCGGCGCCTTTGCCGCGCTCCACCTGATCGTCGGCGCGGGCCAGGCCGCGGGTGGGCGCCGCGTGCCGCCGTATGGCTGGGCAGCGATCGGCGTGGGGCTGGCGGCGCTGGCCGGCGCCTGGGCACTGATGGCCCATCGCTTCCCGAGCAGCTTTATGCTGCCGCGCCTGGCCTGGCTGGCCCTCTGGAGCGTGCTGCTCGCGCTGGCCCTGCGCCCGCTCACGGCCTGGCTCTTCCGCGCGGCGGGCTTTCCCCTCGATGGCGCCGATGTGGGCACAGCCATCGGCGGGCGTCGCTTCCTGAGCCTGCTGTTGCTCTTCACCATCGTCAGCTACTGGCTCAAGGCCGTTGGCGCGCTGCACCCCTTCTTCGTCGCCATCGATGTCAACTGGCACATGACGCGCGCCCAGTGGATCCTCGACGGCCAGTTGCCGCTGCTCTACAGCACCAACAGCCCACTCAACGAGACCACCATGCCCACCGCCGAGTGGGGGGAGAACCGCCCGGTCATCCCCTACTCGCCCTGGTTCCACATGTTCGCCACCGTCTTCGCCTTCACCCCGATGACGATGGACACGGCGGCGAATATGTTCAGCATTCTGATCGACAGCACCCGTGTCATCCTGATCGCGCTGCTCGCGCTCAAGGCCGGCCTTAGTCGCCGCGGCGCGTTGATCGCCGGCGCGACCTACGCCGTGCTGCCGGTGGCCTTCCTGTTGCACTCATGGGGCAACGTCCCCACCACCCTCGGCCTCTGGCTCACCCTGGTCTGCAATACGATCATCTTTGTCTGGTGGGACCGGCTGCACGAGCGTCGGGTGATGGTGACGCTCTCGGTGCTGTTGCTCTGCACCTTCCTGGAGTACACCGTCACCGGGGTCTTTATGGGCGTCTTCCTGGTCGGCCTGACCGTGCTGGTCTGGCTGAACGGTTTGCGCGGCGGCGAATGGGCCACGCAGCGTCGCCAGCTCAGGCCGCTCTGGATTGCCGCGGGGGTGGCGATCGCCCTGGCCCTGGTAATCTACTATGGGCAGTACATCCCGCTGATCCTCGCGCAGACCATACCGTACATGCAGACGGTCTTCACCCAGGGCCCCGAGAGTGTAGGTGTGGTGCGGCCGCCATTCGGGCAGTACATGTGGGCCTTTGTGCCGCACCTTGACTATCGCATCTGGCCCGGCGACTACCTCTACTACGGGATCGCCATCCCGATGCTGTTCACCATCCCCGGCTTCTTTGCCCTGCGCCGGCAGCCGCTGCCCTTTGTGGTCTTCGCCACCTGGCTCAGCGTCGCGGTACTGTTCATGCTGGCCGGCTACCGCATCTCGATGGTCGACAAGCAACTCTTCTACATGCTGCCGGTGATGTGCGTCTGCTGGGCAATCTACGCCGACCGGATCTGGGATCGCTGGCGCTGGGGGCGCTGGGCGGTGATCGCCGTGCTGCTCTACACGCTCTACGCCGCGCTGGATCAGTGGGTGCTGCGGATCGCCACCTCGCCGGTGGTCGGGTGATGCTACGCGACCAGACAATCCAATCCCGGATCGCAGTGCAACCCGCCTGGCTCAGCCCCGGGCGGGCGCTGGCGGCGCTGCTGCTCGTATTCAGCGCGATCATCGTGGGCGCCGCGGCCTACAAGTACGCCAACTGGGGCCACGGCTTCGACATGGTGGACTTCCACATGCCGATCTGGGGCACGCTCCACGGGCGGTTTCTGCTGGTCTCGCGCTACAATTTTACCGACACGTTTATGGGGCTGGACGTGGCGCTGGGCTTTCTGCCGGCCATCCCCTTCTACGCCCTGGTCCCCTCGGCCTACACCCTGGTCGTGGTGCAGACGCTGCTGCTGGCCTCGGCGGCCATCCCGGTCTACCTGATCGCCCGTGACCGGCTGGGCAGCCCCTGGGCCGGGGTGGCCTTCGCCGCGCTCTACCTGCTCTACCCCACGACGCAGTTCATGGCTATGGCCGCGCCCTTCCAGCCGCGCATCCCCGGGCTGGTGGCCCTGTTCTGGGCCTTCTGGTTCCTGGAGCGGCGGCGGCTCGGGCCCTACCTACTGCTGCTGGGCCTGGCCATGCTCACGCGCACCGACGCGGCGCTGGTCGTGGTAGCCTTCGGGCTCTATGCCGGGTTGCGGCGCCTGCCCTGGGCCTACAGCCTGGTGCCGCTGCTGGTCGGCCTGGTCTACTTCTACGTGGCGATCACCGATATCACGCCGCGCTTCTACAGCCCAGAGTTCCAGCCGGTACGGGTCGAGGTGCCCTTCGACCTCAGCCGCGACTACAACGACATGTGGCCGTGCGGGGTCAGCCCGCAGGCCTGCTACTACCTGCACCTGGGCAGCGGCATCCCGAGTATCGTCAAGAACATTCTGACCCACCCGATCGAGGTCTTCTTCTTTGTCGTTCAGCCGGCAAAGCTGGCGTATCTCGTCCTGATGTTCGCCGGCCTGCTCTTCCTGCCATTATTCGCCCCGCGCGAGTTGCTGCTGGCGGCGCCGATCTTCGCAATCAACCTGCTCTCCAACCGCGTCTACCAGTACGTGATCACCGAGCAGTACCAGATCCTGGCCATTCCAGGCATGGTGATTGCGGCGATCTATGGCGCGGCCTGGCTCTGGGCGCGCCTCACACGCGGCGCGCGGCGCGGAGAACGGGCCGGCGCGCTCGCCCTGGGCGCCATAGTTGCGCTGGTGGCGCTGATCAACCTGCCGCTGAAGAACCCGGTGGTCTCGGCGCTGCGCAACCCGGAGCGGCCGGAGCGCGTGGCGCTGATGGAGCGCATGAAGGCGGAGATCCCACCCGATGCGGTGGTGGCGGCCACGTCGTTCCTGGCCCCGCACCTGCTGCCGCGCGAAGAACTGTACTACATCCCTGGCGGCAAGATGCACCACCAGGTGGACGAGGCTGAGTACGCCTTCATCGACACGCGAGCCAGCGGCCTGCGCGCCGAGGCCGCGCGGGGCAACGACATCGTCGCCCGGTTGCGCGCCGACCCGGCCTGGATGATCGTCGACGAGGAGGACGGGCTGATCCTGTTTCGTCACATCTGGCCACCGCCATAGGGGCTGGCGCCCTATGGCTCCGCCAGGTGCCCCTCTCCCCCTACCAGGATACTGCTGGCAAACCCCGTTTTGCCCACCCCTGGTAGGGGAGGGGGCCAGAATCTGGCGTTGCGATGCGCCAGCTCCGCTGGCGCA
>DAOUBZ010000204.1:0-4964 GCA_034432515.1 Chloroflexaceae bacterium
GCTGCGCGCCGCTGCAACGGCTGCGAGCCCGCTGCGCCTGGTGCGCGCCGCGGCCTATGTCGGGCTGCTCACCACCCGCGCGCGCAGCCTCACGCCGGCGGCTGCCGCCGAGGCGCTGCAGGTCGCGCTCCAGCACCATGGGCGTGAGCCGGCGCTCAAACGCGTGCTCGAGAGTGTCGAGCGCCTGCCCGATGGTTACGCGAAGGCCACCGTGCTGCGCCGGCTCGGTGAGGTCTGTTACGCGGCGGGGATGCGCTCGGTGGCAATGCGCTTGCTCTCGCGGGCGCTCGACCTGGAGGAGAACCCGACCTCACGGGCCTGGCGTGACGCGCGCGAGGCGCTGCTGGCCGCCCTGGCGAGCGCGGCTCTGAAGCTTGGCGCCGTTGATGCGGCGCTGGCCATCGCCGAGCGGATTGAACATCGCGAACGGCGAGCCATGCTGGAAACGCAGGTGGTGCGCCAGTTGCTGGCCACGGGGTCGCTTGAGCGGGCACAACGCCTGGCGCGGATCGTGCTGCACGAGAGCATGGGTGCCTGGGCCCGTGCCGAGGTCGCGGTGGCCCTGAGCCGTCATGGCAATCCGCGCGGGGAGCTGATGCTGCAGGAGATCAGCCTGGAGACGGTGGCAGCCTGGGCCCAGATCGAACTGGCCTGCAACGAGGTGCTCCACGATGAAGCGGCTGCCCGCCGGCGCATCGACGCGCTCCCGACCCAGGGCCAGCGTGACCGGGGGCTGGCCCGGCTGGCGCGCACCCTGGCCGCCGCTGGCGACGAGGGCGCTGCGCTCGCCGCTGCCGAGGCGATCGTTGGGGTAGACAGCCGGGTCGCGGCGCTGATCGACCTGCGGCTGAACCTGGAGGGTCTGGTGGCCATGCTGGCCCTTGAGCGCGCAACACGCGATATTGGCGCCGTGACGGGCGACGACCGGACGCCGCTGGTCGCCGCCCTTGCGGCGGCCCTGGCCGCACTGGGCCGCCACGACCGTGCCCTGGCAGTGGCCCACAGTCTGCCCGCCGGCGAGGAGCGCGACCGCGCCCTGGCGCGCGTGACGGTAGCCCTTGCGCAGCGGGGCGAGCACCATGCAGCCGGCGAGTTGTTGCAGTCGATTGACGATGCAGACGAACGAGCCTGGGCCTACGAGGAATTCGCGCGGTTGCTGGCCGCAGCCGGCCGCTGGGACGAGGCTGTGGCCATGACTGCGCACGTCGCGACGGAAGAGCAGCAGGCGCGGGCGCGAGCCGATCTCGCCGTTGAGCGGGCTCGATCTGGTGACCCGCTTGCCGCGCTCGCCCTGGCCATGGCCGTGGCGGCCCCGGCAGAGCGGGCCCGTGCTCTGACCCTGATCGCACCGCTGCTGGTGGCTAGCGGAGCTGCAGACCAGGCCATGGCCCTGGTGGATGACCACGGGGCGCTGGTGGGAGCCGCGGCCCGCGGGCGCTACCAGGCGGCGGTGGCGGCGGCCCTGGCGGAGCACGGGCAACTCGCGGCCGCTGCGACAGTTGTCGCGGCAATCAGGCGCCCCGCCGACCGGGCGCGGGCCGGGGCGGCCCTGGCCCATGCCCTGGCAAGCCACGATCCGCAGCTGGCCCAGGCCGTGCTGGGCGAGATGTTACGGGTCGCTGCCGTGGGCCGCGACGAAACGCTGCGCGCCCTGGAACTGGCCGTGCCGGCCCTGGCGGCGCTCGGCGGTGCCGCGCTGCTGGAAGCGACGGCCCTGGCGGTGGACGAGATCGATCGCTGGCTGTGAGGCATGACTCAGGGTCGAGCCTTCCTGCTTGACAGCTGCTCCGTAGCGTGATGCGAACTGCGCGGCTCACCACTCATCACTCGTCACTCGTCACTCGTCACTCGTCACTGGCATTGTTCCCTCCGCTGTTGCGCCGCGTTGAGCGCGTGCTGCCAGCGGGCCAGTTCCTCGGGTGTCGGCGCGCCGGGGGCTGCGTTGTCCACGCTGACGGCCAGGGCCAGCGCCTCGGCGAGCAGTGCGGCCGCCGCGCTGCAGGCGTCATTGGCCAGCGCCTGCTCGCCAGCCAGCGTCAGCGTGCGCAGCGCGCGCAACGGCTCGCCGGCCTGCCGCCAGTGCTGAGCGAGGAGCGCCGGCTCGACGCCCGGGTTGTCGCGGGCCTCGTAGTATTCGGCGAGGCTCTGGTGCAGGCGCTGGCGCTGGGCGAAGCTCATGAGATTGTAGGCGACTTCACAGCCAACAACGTGGCTAAAGGCATAGACCAGCTCCGGCTCAAACTCCTGCATCACCACCAGGCCGGCCTGCTGCAAGGCGAAGAGCTGGTCGACGAGTTGCTCCTGTCTGCGTTCCACCGGGTGGACAGCGACCAGGACGCCAAGGCGAAAGACCGGTCCGATCACACTGGCGACCTTGAGGGTCAGCTGCTGGGCAGGCGTGAGGCGGTCGATCCGGCTGGTGAGCAGCCCCTGCACGCTCTCTGGCAGGCGGGCTCCGGCCAGCACCTGGGCCGGCGCGACCTGCCCCGGGGCAAGCCGGCAGCGCCCGTCGGCCACGACGAGTGCGCCGCTCTCGCGGAGCGCACGGAGCAACTCCTCGGCGACAAAAGGGTTGCCCTGGGCCCGTTCGGCGATGGCACGCCAGGCCTCCTCGGGGAGCGCCGCGCCGCCAAGGCGCTGGACAAGCAGCGTGCGGAGCGTTTCGGCGGCCAGCCCGCGCAGCTGCAGGCGCAGCCCGTCGGGGCGGTAAACGAGGCGCTGGAAGATCGCCGGTGCCTCGTTCAGCGGGCGCAGCGCCGCGATGAGCAGCAGTCGCCCGAGCCGCTCGGCAACGGCCCGCAGCAATGACCACGAGCTCGCGTCGAACCACTGGAGGTTGTCGAGCATCAGGACGAGCGGCGCTTGCTCGGTGGCCCGCTCGAGCAGGCGCACTAGCAGGTCGTGGGTCTGGTCGGTGCGCAACTGAGCGGCCAGCTGCATGCTGACAGGTGTCTCAGGCAGGTCGAGCGGAAGCACGGCGTTCAGCAACGGTGCGAGTTGCACCGCATCGATCGTGGTCAGTGCGCGACGGACCGCATCGGCAAGCGTCGCGGACGGGTCATGGCCGATCAAGCCGGCAACAACGGGGCGCCAGGGGTGGTAGGGCGGCGCCTCGACGGGGCTCCCCGCGCCGTGCAGCAGCGCTGCGCCCTGCTGCGCGGCCAGCGCGCGCGTGTGCAACAGCAGCGCCGACTTACCGATCCCGGCCTCGCCTTCGATGATGATCACCCCGCCACGGCCGTGCTGCACGAGGTGATCGATGCGCGCGGCGATCAGTGCCAACTCGCGCTCACGGCCGAGGAGCGCCTGGCTTTGATCCTGCTCGATCGAACGGTCCACCACGATCGTTTCCACGCCCGGCGCGCCATCGAGCGTGGGTCGGTAGACCGGCACCGGTTCGGCGACACCTTTGAGTACCAGCGGCGGCAGCGCATCGAAGCGCAGGCGGCCACGCGCGCCGTGGAAGGTGCCGCCATCGCAGAGGATGGGCAGCACGCCCGGCGCAGCTGCGGCGGCCGCCTGCATCAACCGGGCCGAACGATTGACGATCGCGCCCATCATCGTGTATTCCCGGCGGGTAAGTCCGCCCACCGTCGCGCAGAGGGCGCGCCCGCTGGTGATGCCAATCGCCGCCGCGAAACCGAGCTCGCGCAGCGCGCGGTGCATGTCCCACGCGGCGCGGACACCCCGCTCGGGGTCGTCCTCGTGGGCGAAGGGCGGGAGCCCGAGGGCAGCGACCAGGGTCGGCCCCTTGGCGTCCGTGCCGAGCCGCGTGATGCTGCCCTGGTAGCGGTAGAGCGCCGACTGCAGGGCGCGCATCAACGCCTGGGCATCGCGCAACGGGGTGCTCGCCTGGAGCTCAGGCAAGTTGACGAAGAGGACTGTCACAGGACGCTGCTCGGCGAGCCAGGCGCTCTGCCCGGCGTCGAGACGAGCCAGAATGGCCTTGGGCAGGTAGGCGCGCAGGGCCTCGGCCATGGTGGGGACCATGGCCGGTAGCTGGAGCCGCCGCGGCGGCAGTGGCTCAACCAGTTCAGCCAGGCGCACCACACCGGAGGGCAGCGGCTGGCCCCGGCATGCCCCGGCGAGCAGCGGCCAGGCATCGCGGGCGATCAGCACCTCGCCGGGCTGCGCCTCTACCTCAGCACGGCTGGTCTGCACGAGCGCTTCACCGGCGACGAGCAATTCCCAGCGGCCAAAGTTGCCACCCAGGTGCATCGTCGTCACCTCGCCGGCACCGACGCCGACACGGAGCGCAAGTGGCGGTGGCGGTGCGGCGCCGGTGAAGGCGGACCAGCTATCGGGGGTCATCAGCCGCTGCACCTCAGCGCCGCACTGCACGGCCCGCCGGGAGAGGTGCGCGAGGGGCTCCTCGCCATACCAGAGGGCGAGGAGCCCGTCACCGGCAAACTTCACCACGTCGCCGCCATGGCTGGTGACAATATCAACCAGGCGGCCAAAGTAACCGTCGAGCAGGCGCGTGAGTTCCTCTGCGCCGGCGGGGCTATGGCTGGTCAGACGCTCGGTGAGCGCAGTGAAGCCGGACAGGTCGGCGAAGAGCACGGCGGCAGGGAAGCGCTCGAGCGCGGGAGCCATCGTCGCCCCGCTGTCGCCACTCACCCGGCGCAGGATCAGCGCCGGGACATAGCAGGCCAGATCCTCGAGAGGAGCCGTGGTGATCATCGTGGCGCCCTGCCCACGGCCGGGAGGCCCCCGGCGACCGCATCTGAGGCCGATGGTTCCTCGTACGTGTGTGGCTAGAGCATACGCCATCTTCCCGCCGCGCGCAACTCGACGCCCGGGGCCGCATCCCGCGCCCCGGGGGCCGCCCGTCGCCCCCTACCAGGGGTAGGTTTTTGGGGAGTTGCGCCCCCAGGCCCCACATACCCCGCCCCCCTCCCCCCTCCCCTGGTAGGGGGGGGGGCCAGAATCTGGCGTTGCGATGCGCCAGCTCCGCTGGCGCA
>DAOUBZ010000205.1:0-5365 GCA_034432515.1 Chloroflexaceae bacterium
CCTCCTCGCGTCCTCGCCTCCTCGCGCCCTCGTGTCCTCGCGCCCTCCCCTCCTCGCGTCCTCGCCGCACGTCCCTCAACAGCCTGACAAGCAGGTGTGAACCCCTGTCTTACTGCCTGGCTCTGCGCCGCAGCAGGAAGCTGCCGGCAATCAGCGCCAGACCAAGCACGGTGGCCAGGGCCGGCAGCAGGCCCGTGCCCGCACTGGAGGTGCCCGGCAGGGTCACCGGCGGCGGGCCAGTGAGCGCCGCCGAGGCCTGGTTGTTGTCCAGGTTCGCGTCGGGGCTCTCGCTGCTGACCAGGGCCAGGTTGGTATTGTTCGGCGGTACCGGGGCCGCCGTAACCTGCGCACTGATGCGGATGTTCACCGTCTCGCCGGGGGCCAGGTCACCGATTACGACGCGCACCGTATTGCCGCTCACCGTTACCTCGCCACGGTCGGCAGTCACCTCGCCGATGGTGACGATGCTCGGGAGCGTGTCTTCAACCACCACACCCGTGGCGACACTGCCGCCAAGGTTCGTGACAACGATGGTGTACGTCACCCGGCCACCAACCGTGACGACCGACGGACTGACCGACTTGCTCACCGCCGGATCGGCCAGCACGGTCGGGATGGGAGTTGCCGTCGGGGTCGCGGTTGCGGTTGGCGTTGGCGTGTTCTCCGGCCGGCCGTCGTCGGGCGGCGGCGGGCTGGTGGGTGTTGCGGCCGGCGGGCTGGTGGGCGCCTGGGTGGGTACCGGGGTGAGTTGGCCGGTATCCGGGGTAGGTGTACGGGTCGGTGGTTCACCGGTGGCAGTTTCGGTGACGATCAGCAGTGGCGCGGCAGCGGCGGGCATGCTCTGGCGCGGGAGCAAGCCCCAGCCGACGAGCAAGACTCCAATGACCAGCAGTAGCGCTCGCCCTGGGACAGCCTTCATCGTTCACTCCTAGCACTCTTCAGAATCCGTAGTGCTTACGAGCCAGGTGAGTTGCTATGGTAACACACCTTGCGCGCTGTTGGGATCGCGAAACGCATAGAGTCAGCACCACCAACTCCCTTGACGCGACAGGCGTTCCCGCGTACGATCCCGAGCGCTGCCTGCAGCCAGCGCGAGGAGGAAGCATCCTTTGAATGTCGTTCCGACGCGCCACGGGCCACTGCATTACCTGGAAGTCGGCACCGGCGCGCCGCTGATCCTGCTCCACGGCAATACCTACAGCGCCGCTACCCAGGCCCGGCTCGCCGCCCGCTTCGCCGACGAGCACCGGGTGATCAGCGTCGACCTGCTCGGCCACGGCGGGTCGGCCCGGCCAGAGGGTCTCTTCACGACGCGCTACTTCGCGATGCAGGGCGAGGCGCTGGCCGATCTCCTGCGGGCGCTGTTCGATGCGCCGGTGCCGCTCTTCGGTATGAGCGCCGGCGGCATCACCGCGCTCAACGCCGTCTGCCAGTGCCCCGAGCGGGTGTCTGCGCTGATCCTCGACGGGGTCTTTCGCCAGGTGACGGCAGCCACCGTGGATGCGCACCATCATAGTACCGCCAATATGTCGCCCGCCTGGCATCGGTATATGAGCAAGCAGCACGGCGAGGATTGGTGGCCGCGGCTCAACGATGGGGTGGAGCGGGCGATCGAGTTGATGGCCGCTGCCCGCACCGTGGTCGCCCCCTGCCTGGACGCGATCCGGGTTCCGGTGATTGTCTTTCAAGGCGGCAGGGACCCGTTTGTGCCGGACGCCCAGGCCCGCGTGGTTGTGGCGGGGATCACCGGCGCGCGCCTTGTCTACGAGCCGGAAGCCGGGCACCTGCTCGCCTGGCGCAATCCTGGCGCCTTCCGTGAGCGCGTTCGCCGCTTTCTGCACGAGCACGGCCTGGTCTGAACCGAACTGAACCTTGAAACGGCACCCGCTGCGATGAACAGTGCATACTTCGATTGCTTCCACGGCGCCGCCGGCGATATGCTGCTTGCGGCACTGCTCGATGCCGGGCTCGACCTCGCTGCGCTGCAGGCTGCGCTCGGCGGCCTGGGCCTCGGCGGCTACACGCTGCTCCCCGAACGGGTGCTCAGCCACGGCGTCACCGGTACCCGGCTGCATGTGCGTGTCGATGCGGGCCAGCCCCAACGTGACTGGGCACAGATCCGCGCGCTGCTTGGCGCGGCTCCGCTGCCGGGCGCCGCGCGCGCCTGGGCGCTTGGCGCCTTCGAGCGCCTTGCCCGCGCCGAGGCCGCCATCCACGGCGTGCCGGTCGAGCAGGTCCACTTCCACGAGGTCGGCGCGGTTGACAGTATCGTCGATACGGTGGGGGTCTGTGTCGGCCTGGCGCTGCTCGGGATCGAGCGGGTCTACGCCTCGCCGCTGCCCACCGGCCAGGGCTGGGTGCAGACCCAGCACGGCCCGCTGCCGGTGCCGGCCCCTGCCACCCTGGCCCTGCTGGCCGAGGTCGGCGCGCCTCTGTTGCCCGGGCCCCCCGACAGCACCGGCGAGCTCGTCACGCCCACCGCCGCTGCGCTGCTCGCCGAACTGGCCAGTTTCAGCCAGCCACCACTGCTGCTGCGCCGGGTCGGCTATGGTCTCGGCCAGAAGGAGTTCCCCCGCCTCAACGGGCTGCGTGTCTGGTTGGGCGACGTGCAGCCGGTCGATGCGGGCGGGCAGCCCGTGGCCCAGCGGCAGGCCGCTGGCCACGAGCACGGGCCGCAGCCCCTCGCGCGCGAGGCGCTCATCGAGCTCCGCTGCAACCTCGACGACGCCAGCGGCGAGCTGGTTGCCTACACGATCGAGCGACTGCTCGTCGCCGGCGCGCTCGACGCCTGGGCCGCGCCCCTGGTGATGAAGAAGGGGCGCCCCGCCGTGCAGCTGGCCTGCCTCGCCCGCGCCGAGCAGGGCTCGGCCCTGGCCGGATTGATCCTGAGCGAGACGCCGAGCCTGGGGGTGCGCTGGTCGACGGTGGAGCGCCTGGCCACCGCGCGCGACTGGGTGACGGCGACGACGCCCTGGGGGCCGGTACGCGTCAAGCGCAAGCTGATCGCCGGCGCGGTGGCCGGGGTCGCCCCCGAGTACGAGGACTGCGCGGCGCTCGCCCGCGAGCACGGCGTGCCGCTAGCTCAGGTCTACGCGGCTGCCCTGCAGGCCGTCGCAGCGCCTGGGCAACCGGCCACCCAGGCGCCTGCGACTGGTGATGGGTGACGCGCGTTGCGGCTGGCTGTCACGGCTCCAGTAGCCGGAGCGCCGCGTCGGCCACGTGCTGCGCCGTCAGACCGTACTGCGCGAACAGCTCGCTGGATGGCGCCGAGGCCCCGAAGCAGTCGATGCCCAGCGCCACACCCTGCGGCCCGACGAAGCGCTCCCAGCCGAGGGTGCGCCCGGCCTCCACCGCGACGCGAGCAGTGAGGCTCGGCGGCAGCACGTGGTCGCGGTAGGCCGCTTCCTGGTCCGCAAATAGCTCCCAGCAGGGCAGACTGACCACGCGGGTCGCCACACCCCGCGCGGCCAGCACATCGGCAGCCGCGAGCGCGACCGCCAGTTCCGAGCCGCTTGCGATCAGCAGCGCCCGTGGGTCGACCGCATCGCGCAGGATGTAGCCACCGCGCAGCGCGCCCTCCGCCGGCGCGCAGTGCGCGCGATCGAGGGTCGGCACGTTCTGCCGCGAGAGCACGATCGCCGTTGGGCCAGCGCGGCGTTCCAGGGCGTGACGCCAGGCCATGGCCACCTCATTCGCGTCGCCGGGGCGGAAGACGTGCAGGTTGGGGATGAGCCGCAGCGCCATGACCTGCTCGATCGGCTGGTGGGTCGGCCCATCCTCACCGACGCCAATGCTGTCGTGGGTGAAGACGAAGACCACCCGGGTGTGCATCAGCGCGGCAAGCCGGATCGCCGGGCGCATGTAGTCGCTGAAGACGAGGAAGGTGCCGCCATAGGGGATGATGCCGCCGTGCAGGGCCATGCCGTTCAGCGCCGCCGCCATAGCGTGCTCGCGCACCCCGAAGTGGATGTTGCGCCCGGCGAAGCTCGTGCCCGCGAGCGGCGCCTCGCCTTTGAGCAGGGTGTTGTTGGAGCCGGAAAGGTCGGCCGAACCGCCGAGCAGGCTGGGTATTAGCGGCGCCAGGGCGTTCAGGGTCTGCCCCGAGGCAACGCGCGTGCCCTTCGCCTGCGGGTCAGCCGGAAATTGCGGCAGTACCGCCGCCCAGTCGACGGGCAGCGCCGTGGTCTGCATCTGGTCCCACAGCGTGCCGAGCTCCGGGTGGCGCGCCTTGTAGCGGGCCAGCAGTGCCTCCCAATCGCGCTGCCGCCGGTCGCCCACCTCCTGCGCCAGTTGCATGTGTTCGTACACGCTCTCCGGCACATAGAAGGTCGGCTCCAGCGGCCAGCCCAGGTTCGCCTTGGTCAGTCGCGCCTCCTCGACGCCGAGCGGTTCGCCATGGGCGGTGTTTTTGCCCGCCTTGTTGGGACTGCCATAGCCGATCGTTGTCCGCGCGATGACAATCGACGGCCGGCTGAGCTCGGCGCGCGCCTCGGCCAGCGCCTCGGCCACCTCGGCCATGACGTGCCCGTCGACGTGCAGGACCTGCCAGCCGTATGCCGCGAAACGCTGCCCCGTATCCTCGCTGATCGTCAGGTCAGTCGGCCCGTCGATCGAGACCTGGTTTGAGTCGTAGAGCACGATCAGCTTGCCCAGTCGCAGGTGGCCGGCCAGGCTGGCCGCTTCGTGGCCGATCCCCTCCATCAGGTCGCCGTCGGAGCACAGGGCGTAGGTGTGGTGGTTGACGAGCGGGAAGCCGGGCCGGTTGAATTTCTCGGCCAGCCAGCGCTCGGCCATAGCCATGCCTACGGCCATGCCCAGGCCCTGGCCGAGCGGGCCAG
This sequence comes from Chloroflexaceae bacterium, assembly GCA_034432515.1. Taxonomy (GTDB): domain Bacteria; phylum Chloroflexota; class Chloroflexia; order Chloroflexales; family Chloroflexaceae; genus JACAEO01. The sequence goes on from DAOUBZ010000205.1 coordinate 4,839, forward strand.
TGGTCGTCTCCACACCGGGGGTCAGCCCATACTCGGGGTGACCGGGGGTCTTGCTGCCCCACTGGCGAAAATTGCGCAGCTCCGTGAGGCTCAGATCGTAGCCGCTGAGATGCAAGAGCGCATATAATAGCATCGAGCCGTGGCCTGCCGAGAGCACGAAGCGGTCCCGGTCCGGCCAGCCCGGGTCGCCCGGATTGTGTTTCAGAAAGCGTGTCCAGAGCACATACGCCGCGTCGGCCATGCCGAGGGGCAGGCCTGGATGACCACTGTTCGCGGCCTGCACTGCATCGATCGCCAGCGCCCGAATCGCATTCGCGCAGAGTTGGTCAAGCGCGGGCTGGCTCAGATTCGCCGCGCTGGTCTGGTTGGCCATGGCCGTCTCCTCGACACGTTTCGCCCGTCACCCGGGCATTATAGCACTGTAGGGTTACGCCACCGCTGGTGGCCGGGTGACGCCCAGGGCCTGGACAACGTCCGCTGCCCAACAAGGTGGTAGTGCGGTGGTTCTGGCGGCTGCGCCGCCAGAA
>DAOUBZ010000206.1:0-2025 GCA_034432515.1 Chloroflexaceae bacterium
CCGCGGGCGAATGCTTCGGCCCTACGTGGGGGCGGCGGGCACCGCGGGTGCCACCATTCGCCCCGGGGCATCATGGGGCGGCCCCGGGGCGGCGGCGCGCGGCGTCCTATCGCGCTATTGCGAAAGCCCGCAGCTGGTTCACCATCCAGTTGCGGTCGGGTGTTGCACGGGTTGTGCCTACGACACTGAAGTAGACATCAACTCGCGCGCCGCTCGCCTGGCCGCGGAAGTGGACCCCGTACACGCCCGGCGTTGAGTTCTGCTGGATCTGGAGGTCCAGCGGCGGGTCGTAGCCGATGCGCCCCTGTCCGTCGGCCGGGACAGTGTCAGGGAAGAGCACATAGGCTCCCGACGGCTCGGTGATCCAGAACTCCAGGGGCTCACCGGGGCGCAGCCCCTGACCGCGGATCTGCACGACGCCACCTGGCCCGGCCTCCGCCGGGGTGGCGCTGCCACCACTGTTGGCCGGGCGGGGTGTGCCGGGGCCGGCCACGAAATCGCGGGTCAGGCTGAAGGCGGCAGCCCCGACCACGCCACTCCGCTGGCCCTGCGCCACCGCGGTATACACGCCCTCGGGCAAGCCGGCGGTATTCACCTGCACCTGTGCGACCCCGGCATCGAGCAACACCAACTCGGAGGCGATCGGCGTGCTGCGCCCATTGGCAGCGGTGAGCCACGCGCTTACCCCCTCGCCAGCCTGAAAGCCGCCGGCGATCAGAACGAAGCTATAGCCGGGCGGGGCAGCCACCGGGATGATAAAGGCCTCACCCTGGCGCCCCAACCGGTCGTGGACGATCGTTCCGAGACGGGCCGGGTCGCCCTGGGCGGCGCGCGTGATGCGGAAGTAGCCGATCGCCTCGCGGCCGCTGCTCACGCCCCGCGCATTGAACGACCAGATCCCGTCGGCAAAGCTCTGATCGGTGGTCACACTGATGTTGGCCCCGGCGATCGAGCCCTGTGCATCGGCGGTGACCTGGGAATCCGCGCCGAAGGTGGCCTGGTCGGGCGCGGTCAGCCAGACCCCGACTCGCTCACCCGGGACGAAGCCGCTGGCAGCAAAGACGAAGGTCGTGCCCGGCGCGCCACTCTCCGGGGTGACCCGCGCATTGACGCTGGGTGGCAGTGGTGCAGGCGCCGGTGGCGTCGGCGCGGGCAAGATCTGGCCCGGCGGCGCCACCGGCGCGAGCCGCTCGGGCGGGGCCAGCCGGCGCCCGAGGTTGCTGATTACCACCCGCTGGCCTGGAGGGAACGCAGGCCAGTACTCGAAGCGAGCCTTCTCGAACCACTGGACCGTGTGCCACTGGCCGTCCTCGAGCACCTCCTGGATCTCATTGCTGATCGGGTAGCCGAAGATCCGCTCGGCGCCACGGGTCTCCCAGATCTCCTTGAAGCCGTACTGGATGATGTGCTGGGTCTGGGCGATGTAGCGCCGGTCAGCGCTGTCCTGGATCGGCGGCGACTTGGGGAAGATCCGCCCCTGTGTCGCCTCGACGCCCAGGTTGCCCAGTTCGACCACGGGCTGGTTGCCGCCCGCCGCCAGCTCAAAGCGCGCCCGTTCAAACCACTGGACCAGGCGACCATTCGGCGCGGTGAACTCCTCGGTGATCGGGTAGCCGAAGGTGGGAAGACCACCGTTGGCCTCCCAGAAAACGCGGAAGGCCCCGCGCAGCGTATGCTGGGTCTCCGCGAAGAAGCGTACATCGCTCTGGGCCCGCGTCGTGGGCAGGCCGCCCAGCAGCAGCGCCAGGACCAGCGTCGCGCCCAGGATGGACAGCGCTGCACGGTGCATCGGTCGTCGAGCCATCCCGTCCTCCTTCCGTTTCCTGCCCGCCTGACCCGGAACTATTTTACGATCGATTCGCGATCATGGGCTTTATAATAGTCTTTTTTCGTGTGATCTGTCAAGCGCAGCTGTGCCACCACCAGTGCTCGTGCAACATCCGCCTCTGGCGGTGGAGTTTGGGGCGGCGTAGCCGCCCCAGGGGGGGTTGGTTAGTGGTTTGGTGGGGGGGGGGGGGGGGGGGG